>CAZMXF010000015.1:0-20776 GCA_964570015.1 uncultured Oscillospiraceae bacterium
CGTACTTCTGGCGAATACGCCCGCCAGCAATCGTTTCCATCTGCTGTTCGTTCAACTTCTCCATGTGTTCTTCTCCTTTCAAAGCAGGCTCATCTGCTCTTCCCCTTTATCTGCCAGGGTCATAGCCACCGGTGCTTTTGGGATCGTTCTGGCGCGATACCTGGACGGATCCTGCAGGTGGGCATCCTCCAGCAGCAAAATACCATCCACCTGCTTTCTTCCCCGAAGCGTCACCACCGACACACCCTGTGTATTCCGTGTGGATTTCGTGGCCAGGAGGGAACTGTTCACAACCAGGCCGCGCCCGTCGTTCACCGACAGGAAGAGATCCGCAGCGTCTGTCAGGTGCACCAGCCCTACCAGTGGACTTTTGTCGGAATAGGCATTCAGCAGCTTCTTACGGTTTGTTTTGGTCCGATAAGCCTCCAGGGGGATATGCGCAAGTTTGCCGTTGGCAAAGGCCAGAACCAGGGTGCCCCGGTAATCCCCCGGATCCACCATGTCGAGGACTGTCTCGCCTTCGTCCATTTTCAGCTCAGAGGGAAGGAAACTACCCAGGACCGATGCCTTAGTCGGCTCCACATCGGAGAGCTTCAGGCGGTAAACCTGCTGGTGGTCGGTGAAAATCAGAAGTTCATGGTGGTTCGCGCTCTCCAGACAGCGTCGTAGGCTGTCCCCTTCCTTGTACTTCTGATCCGATGACATGCGCAGGGACTGAGGCGTGATCTTCTTGAAGTAGCCCTCCTTTGACAGGAACACCGTGACAGGATCCGTGTCCGGCTCCTCCTCTTCCGCAAGCTCCGGCAGCTCGTCCTCATACACGATACTCGTGCGGCGCGGAGTCGGGAACTGTTTATTAATCTTCTCCAGCTCAGAGATCAGGACGTTCCGCAGGCGGCGACGGCTGTTCAGCGTAGCCTCCAGGTCCGCGATATCCTTCTCCAGGGCGTCGGTCTCCGAGGTTCGCTTCAGGATATACTCCCGGTTGATGTTCCGCAGGCGAATCTCCGCCACGAATTCAGCCTGCTTCTCGTCGATCCCGAAACCCATCATGAGGTTCGGTACCACATCCGCCTCAAGCTCGGTGTTCCGGATGATCTCAATAGCCCGGTCGATGTCCAGCAGAATACGCTGCAGGCCCTGAAGAAGGTGGAGCTTGTCCTTCTTCCCCGCCAGTTCGTGGTAGATTCTGCGGCGCACGCACTCGGTGCGCCAGGCGATCCATTCATCCAGGATCTCGCGCACACCCATGACACGTGGGTTACCGGCGATAAGGATGTTGAAGTTGCAGGGGAAAGCGTCCTGCAGTGGAGTAGACTTGAAGAGTTTCTGCATGAGACGGTCGGGATCCGCGCCCCGCTTGAGGTCGATGGCCAGGCGGAGTCCGGAGAGGTCTGTCTCGTCCCGCATGTCGTTGATCTCTCGAATCTTTCCCGTCTTGATGAGTTCGGCGACCTTATCCAGGATCGCCTCACAGGTTGCGGTATAGGGGATCTCCGTGATCTCGATCATGTTCTCTTTCGCGAGGTAGCGCCATTTGGCCCGCACCTGTATGCTGCCGCGGCCGGTGCGGTAGACAGTCTCCATCGCGGCGCGGTCGTAGAGCACCTCGGCTCCCGTCGGGAAGTCCGGTGCGGGCATGAGACTCAGCAGGTCCGCATCCCCGTCACGAAGGAGCGCAATGGCAGCAGTACATACTTCATTCAAGTTGAAGCCGCAGATCTGGCTTGCCATGCCGACGGCGATGCCAGAGTTGGCGGAAACCAGGACATTCGGGAATGCAGTGGGCAGGAGCGTCGGCTCCAGCATGGTTCCGTCGTAGTTGTCGACAAAGTCGACGGCATCCCTGTCGATGTCCTCGAAGAGGGCGGTGCAGAACTTCGAGAGTTTGGCCTCCGTGTAGCGCGAGGCCGCGTAGGACATGTCGCGGGAATAGACCTTGCCGAAGTTCCCCTTGGAATCGATGAAGGGGGTCAGGAGCGCCTGGTTGCCTGCGGAGAGGCGGACCATGGTCTCATAGATCGCCGCATCACCGTGTGGATTGAGCTTCATGGTCTGGCCGACGATGTTGGCGCTTTTGGTGCGGGCACCGGTGAGCAGTCCCATTTTGTACATGGTGTACAAAAGCTTTCGGTGAGATGGCTTGAAGCCGTCGATCTCGGGGATCGCACGGGAGACAATGACGCTCATGGCGTAGGGCATATAATTCTGTTCCAGCGTGTCGGTGATAGGCTGTTCGGTGGTCTCACCGCGCAGGCCGAGGACATTCGGGTTTGCGACAGGTCGGGTGAAGGCTGGGTCGGTTGGTTTTTTCTTCTTCATTTAAGACTCCGAAAACTGAATGATCAATGATCCGTGTTAACTGATGGTTCGCTGCACATGATTTGGACTTTTGCCATCTGGGCACGCTACTGTTTCACTTTGCATTTTACACGCTCTTACGATTCTTATGAAAGATCCGCGATGTCCAGAAAATTTGCACCGACTTCGGCGATATGGGCTTTCCGCCCCTCCAGGTTGTCGCCCAGGAGCAGGTCAAAGACCTCCGCCATGCGCGCGGCGTCCTCAGGCATGACCTTGATCAGCCGGCGGGTTTCGGGGTTCATGGTAGTGAGCCACATCATGTCCGGGTCATTCTCGCCAAGACCCTTGGAACGCGAGATCGCGGCTTTCGTGTTTTTCAGCCCGGTAAGGATATCGGCTTTCTCCTTCTCTGTGTATGCAAACCAGGTCTTTCCCTTGGCGTTGATCTCGTAGAGCGGGGACTCGGCAATGTACACGAAGCCCTCGCGGATCAGCGTCGGAACCAGTCGATAGAGCATGGTGAGGATCAGCGTGCGGATCTGGTATCCGTCCACGTCAGCATCCGTGCAGATAATGATCTTGTTCCAGCGCAGGGCGCTCAGGTCGAAACTCTGCAGATCCTTCGTGTGTTTGTCTTTTACCTCCACACCGCAGCCAAGCACCTTCATCAGGTCGGTGATGACGTCAGACTTGAAGATCCGTACATAGTCGGCCTTCAGGCAGTTCAGGATCTTGCCGCGCACCGGCATGATGCCCTGGAACTCTGCATCCCGTGAGAGCTTGCATGCGCCCAGGGCCGAGTCACCCTCAACAATATAGATTTCGCGGCGCTCGGGATCACGACTTCGGCAGTCCACAAACTTCTGTACACGGTTGGCAATGTCAATGGAGCCGGAGAGCTTTTTCTTCATTCCAAGGCGGGCGCGCTCCGCAGTCTCGCGGCTGCGTTTGTTCACAAGGACCTGGTCCGCGATCCGATCCGCCTCCGGCTTGTTTTCAAGGAAGTATACCTCCAGCTGCTCCTTGAAGAATTCGGTCATCGCCTGCTGGATGAAGCGGTTGTTGATGGCCTTCTTGGTCTGGTTCTCGTAGGAGGTCTGCGTCGAGAAGCAGTTTGTCACCAGGACCAGACAGTCCTGCACGTCCTGGAAGCGGATGGCTGACTCGTTCTTCTGGTAACGGCCGGTGTTGCGCAGGAGGGCATCTATGGACGACACGAAAGCGCTTTTCACCGCCTTGTCCGGCGCGCCGCCGTTCTCCAGCCACGAGGAGTTGTGGTAGTACTCAAGGAGGTTCACACGGTTCGAAAAGCAGAAAGCACAGGAGATCTTCACCCGGTACTCATCCTTGTCCTCGCGGTCACGGCCTTTGCGCTCTGTCTGTATAAAATACGGCGCCGTCAGTGGCGACTCCCCCGCCCGCTCCGTCACGTAGTCCACGATACCGTTGGGGTAGAGAAAATCCTTTGTTTCGAAGCCGCCCTCCGGTTTTTCCAGGCGGAGCCGGAAGGTGACCCCCGCATTTGCCACTGCCTGTCGCTTCAGCACGTCATCAAAGTATTCCGGCGGGATGTCGATGTCCGTAAAGACGTCCAGGTCCGGCAGCCAGTGGGTGACGGTACCGGTCTTTTTCCGGTCCGTGTCGGTTTTGCGCAGTTCCTTCCCCGGCTCTCCTGTCACATTGCCACGCTCAAAGCGCAGGTCGTAGCGATAGCCGTCACGTCGAACTGTCACTTCCATGTACCGGGACGCGTATTGCGTGGCGCAGGCTCCCAGTCCGTTCAGCCCCAGGGCAAAACCATAGTCTCCGGAGGTGTTATTGTTATACTTGCCGCCTGCATAGAGTTCACAGTAAACCAGTTCCCAGTTCCAGCGCTGTTCACGGCTGTTCCAGTCCAGCGGGCAACCTCTGCCGAAGTCCTCGACTTCGATGCTCTTATCCCGGTAATAGGTCAGGATGATCAGGTCACCGTAACCTTCGCGTGCTTCGTCAATGGAGTTGGAGAGGATCTCGAATACTGCGTGTTCGCAGCCATCCAGTCCGTCTGAGCCGAAAATGACGCCCGGACGCAGTCGGACACGGTCAGCTCCCTGCAGCTGGGAAATGCTGTCATTGCCATACTCGGCGGTGGGGTTTTCTTTTGTCGGTTTTGCTTTTGCCATGTTACACCCTTACAGTAATTTGGAATGATAAATAAAAAAAGAATTGAAAAAGACTCGGAGGGAAATATGCTCAGAACAGAAGCTGATACAGAACAAGCAAAGCCACGCCGGGAGCTCCGCCCAGTCCGGCAATCACGAGACGCAGATTTGTTGGCTCCATTGTAAAGCTAAAGAAACGGCCTCCGACATAATTAACCGCATAAAAAAGCAGAATCCCGGTCGCTGCGTGAATCAGGAACTTCAGGAGTGCCTTGATGGGTTTGGCGAGGAGTTTCACCACAACGATCACAGCCAGGACCAGGAAGGCCAGCATGCCGACATCGACGAGAATTGTGTTCCAATCCAGGTTTTGCAGATTCATGGATCAGCCTCCCATAGCACATTGTTCAAAGTAAAGTTCAAAATAAAAAACGATATATACGATTTGAAGAACGAAGCACATTATTCAGAACGGCCAGCTGGGCAGCCAGCCGAGCAGTCTGGTGGCCATGGCATTCTGTACGGTGATGCCGTTCAGGACCGGGAAAAACCAGACAAAGAGCAGAACCGCTATTGCGGTGAAGCCCGCCGGGTACCAGCGGAGCCTTCGTGGAGTGTGTTCGAAAAGTGAAAAGACATAACACAGTGACGGAACCAGAAACAGCGCTGAGGCAAAGTAGTGATACGCAAAGGTTAAGCGTGAAATGAACATCCAGGGTACCAGCCCGGAAAAGTAAGCCACCAACAGAAAGGCAGCAGAACGATCGCGCCGGACAATCGTCATATAAAACAGGACCATGAGACTCAGCAGTCCGCCCCAGCATATCATCGGGTTCACAAACGCACCGAAACTCACACGCTTTCCGTCGGGAAGGTACTCGAGATAATACAGAATCGGGCGAATGTCCAGCACCCACTGATACCAGCGCGAGGAATACGGATGCTCTGCCCGGATATTCGCATGATACGAGAACATGAAGGACTGGTTGTCGAGAACCAGTTTCGTATAGTCTCTGCTGAACAGCGGAGCATGCTGAGAGATGCCATAGGGCAGATAACTTAGGTAATAGATCAGTCCGGGAACCAGGATAAAAAACACAATGCAGAGCAATACGTTGCAGAAAAAATCATGTAAAATGTGTCTGGGCGAATCAGGTAACTGCCGCTTAGCTGTCTGTGTTAATGAACTGCCAAAAGAGTCTAAAGCATCTGGCAGTTCATATCGTGCGCTGCGTCCGGCGCGGATCATCTTCGCGATCCAACTGCTTAGCCACAGTACACCCAACCCTGCGCCCGCATACAGGCAGATCCATTTCGATGCAGCACCAAGTCCGAACATCACGCCGCATCGCGCGAGATCTCGCGTCTTCCTCTCCTCCAGCCACGCATACATTGCATCAAACATCAGCAGAATGAAGAACACGGCATAGCTGTCGATGGTGGCGATCCGCGTCTGGACATAATGCAGGAAGCCGGCAGCCAGGAGCACAGTCCCCAAAACGGGGACTCTCCCGCTCCCGAACAGACGCTTCAAAAAGCGATACATCGCCGGCAGCATCAGGATACCGAACAAAGTGCCGGAGAAGCGCCAGCCGAAGGGCGTCATCCCGAACAAGAGAATTCCGAGAGAAAGAATCTCCTTTCCCAGCGGAGGATGGGAAATCTCATACGGCCAGATGCCGTGCAGATGTTCCCATGCGGTCCGGGCATGGTAGATTTCATCAAAGTAAGTCGAGTTCATGAAATCCGACGCTGACGGAACCAGCATTCCTTCATCCGTCAACTCTGGAATCGACGAAACCGACGCGATGGCGTTTCCGGCCGGATTCAATAGTGCGACCTCTCCGAGCCACGGCGTACCGGATGTGCAGTGGATACGAAGAAAGTTTACAGGTTCGTTCATCTCCAGCGGGAGGAACTGCCACTTCAGAACCGCAACATGATCCTGGGTAAAAGTTTTCTGCGGATACCAGCCCTCAGCGTCATTGGAATATTCGATGCTGTAGTTTCCCTGTCCCACACCTGGAAACAGTACCAGGCGTTCCGGCAAACAGTTTTCCGGGAGCCGGAGGATCACGTCGCGTCCTTCCATAGGTACAAAGGTCTGCGGGGAACGGGTATGGCCCAGATTCCAAAACGCGCAGATCGCGTAGAGGATCGTGACTATCATGACAGCGAGCCGGTTCTGACGATCCGGCTCGTTTTTCTTCAAAGAATGCGGCAGCTCACATGTTTTCAGGTTCGGGAGTCCTGAGAAGAACAGGAGCAGCAGTACAAAACAGAGAACAGCATATGCGAAGGAAGGGGTCAGCATAGTGCGTCCAAGAGCTCCTTGACAGAAGGAAGTGTGTAATCCGGCTGGCGCTCAGCAGCGCGGGCCATCTCCGGTGTGGTCTCACCGGAAAGGACCAGGACAGAGACCGAGCCGGCATTCTGAGCTACCGCGATATCCGTATACAGCCGGTCGCCCACTGCGCAGATCTTATCATTCGGAATCCCGGTCTGCTTGGAAATCACGTCGATCATATTCCGGTTTGGCTTGCCGATATAGGTCGGCTTCACACCGCTGGATGCGGTCAGAAGTGCACAGATGCTTCCACAGTCTGGCAGAACCTCATCTTCGGGCATCGGGCAGACCCAGTCCGGATTGGCCGCTATGAAGGCCGCTCCGCGGCGGAGAAAATGGCAGGCCAGGTTGAGCTTCTCATAGACGAGTTCCGTGTCAAAGCCCTGCACCACGACATCCACCGAAGTCTCTTCGGTGTGTCCGAGTTCGTCGTTGACCAGGTTGATCTTGTAGCTCTGCAGTTCGCGGTAGAAGGCCCTCGTTCCGGCCAGATACACCTTGGCCCCGGGATAGTTCTGATTCAGGTACAGCCCAGTCGCCATGCCGGAGGTAAACACGTTCTCTGCTTCACAGGGAAAGCCCAGGCGACGCAGCCGAGTGATGTAATCCTCACCAGCGCGGGAAGAATTATTCGTCAGGTAAATATAACGCTTGCCAAGAGAAGGAAGCGCCTCCATCAATTCATGGGCACCGGGATATACGTTGTCTCCGAGGTACAGCGTCCCATCCATGTCGAAGAGGAAGAGTTCGCAGGATTTCAGTTTTGTCAGATCCATCATTTCTTAATCCTCCTCAGACCACAGCAGAGCACACTTGACCGCCTTATGCCATCCGTTCAGCAGCTTCACACGTTTCTCTTCCTCCAGTTCGGAAGTAAACACCCGATCCACTGCCCAGTTGTTTTTCACGTCATCCAGACTGTCCCAGTATTTAACAGCAAGTCCGGCCAGATACGCGGCGCCCAGCGCCGTGGTCTCGATGCAGCGCGGCCGCACCACATCACTGCCGATCAAATCAGACTGAAACTGCATCAGGAAGTTGTTGGCGCAGGCTCCTCCGTCCACTTTCAGCTCCCCGATGTGGATGCCTGCATCGCGCTCCATGGCGCGAACTACGTCATAGGTCTGGTAAGCCAGGGATTCCAGTGTAGCGCGGACCAGGTGGGCACGGTTAAATCCTCTCGTCAGGCCGACGATCGCGCCTCTGGCACGCTGATTCCAGTAGGGAGCACCGAGGCCGGTAAAGGCCGGGACGACATAACCGCCATTGGAGTCGGCTACCTTCGCTGCATACTGTGAACTTTCTGCAGCTGTGGAAATTACGCCCAGCTCGTCACGAAGCCATTGTATGGCCGCGCCGGCGATAAATACGGAACCCTCGAGAGCGTATTCCACATGATCCTCAAAGCCTACCGCGATGCTCGTCACAAGGCCGTTCTTGCTCTCGACAATATCTGTCCCGGTATTCATCAGGAGGAAGCAACCCGTTCCGTAGGTATTCTTCATGCTGCCCGGCTCAAAGCAACACTGTCCGAACAGCGCGCACTGCTGGTCCCCTGCCGCGCCGGCGATGGGGATCTCTCCACCGTACAGTTCAAAGTCCGTCTTGCCGTAGACCGCGCTGGACGGTCTGACCTCAGGAAGGATACAGGCCGGGATATTCAGGATCTTCAACAGCTCCTCATCCCACTTCAGTTCGTGGATGTTGAAGAGCATGGTACGGCTCGCATTGGTATAGTCCGTCACATGGACACGGCCGCCTGTCAGCTTCCAGATCAGCCAGGTATCCACCGTTCCGAAGAGCAGTTTCCCTGCTTCAGCACGTCGTCTGGCACCGGGAACATGGTCCAGAAGCCACTTGACCTTGGAGCCGGAAAAATAGGCGTCAGGAATCAGGCCGGTTTTTTTACGGATGGTATCCCCATAGCCGGCAGACACCAGCTCATCGATGGTCTCGGTAGTGCGGCGGCACTGCCATACAATTGCGTTGGCAATAGGCTCTCCGGTTTCTTTGTCCCAGATGATCGTGGTCTCGCGCTGATTCGTAATGCCGATGGCAGCCACATCCGCAGCCGTTGCGTCAAGCTTGTCCAGCGCAGCGCGGGAGACTTCAAGCGTTACATCCCAGATTTCATTCGCGTCATGTTCCACCCAACCGGGCTGAGGATAGATCTGTCTGAATTCTTTCTGAACCGAACTGCAGATATTCCCGTTATGATCAAAAAGAATGCAGCGGGAACTTGTAGTCCCCTGGTCCAATGCCATAATGTACTTCATGCGTTCAGATTCCTTTCCGCTTCACTTAGTAGATTCTTTCTCACGACTGAAACAAGAATTACATTATATTGTACCGATATTTCGGAAAAAGTCAAGGTTTTGTGGTGTTTCTGCCAATTGTTTCTCTTCCGTTTCAGCGCTTATTTTTAACCTTTGCGCCGGTGAGCAGATCATGCTTGCATTTCGGGCAGACACGCAGAACCAGGACTCCGCTCACAATCCGCTTTCCGCAGTGCGGGCAAACGCAGAGAAGACGCGCAACCACAAGCACGCCGACTACACAGGCCGCAGAAGCAATCACCAGAAACATTTGTTCCCGTGAATTCTCATGTGTAAACATCAGGGCCGAAACGCCAAATATAATGGCCAGTACCACCAGTATTCTGACGATATTTCTCCCTCGTTCATAGCTGGAAACATGTGGTTTCATTCCCTGTTTCTCTCCTTCCTGCGACAGCTGCCGCCCTTGTGACGTTAGTTGATGTAATATCGAAGCGTAGTATAACACAAATAATACTGTCGGAAAAGACCGGAATTGGAAAGCCTGAAAAAAAGATTTTCGTCGTATTTTACAATTGCGAAACATTTTTCACCTTATTTTTGTAACATTCTCAGAGTATATTAATTATGCAAGTAACAGTTTTTCATCTTTTTCATTTTGTCCTCAACCATATAAGGAAGCGAAGCGGGATTTCCGCTTCGTTTTCTTTTTGCCCGAATTTCCTATTGCCCCGGTATTATTTTTCGGTTTTTCCGGGTCGAAACGGCTGCCCCCTGTCCTTTCACGCTTCACATTGCTTTTCCTTGCCTTTGCGCGATGTGCATGCTATAATACCAGCGCTTTGAAAATTGTCGAACGGGGATTCTTCATGAAACTGTCATTTCGCGCCTATCTGGCTCTTATTTTATGTAAACTTCTTCGAGTCCTCTCACGCGTTCTGCATCGCGGAGGGACGGCAATGCCCGGACGTTTTGCGATGAAGGTCTGTCCGGATCTTCTCTCCAGGCTCTCAAGCGGCGTAAAGTCTGTTGTCGTAACCGGAACCAACGGGAAAACCACCTGCTCCAGGATGATCGAAGAAGCCTTTTCCGAAGCTGGGCTGAATTATTTTGCAAATCGTTCGGGCGCTAATCTGATGAGCGGCATCACCACTGAATTTGTCATGAACTGCTCACTTTCCGGCAGAATGGAAAAGGAATACGCTGTCATCGAGTGTGACGAAGCCGCTGCCACCAAGGTTTTCTCCCAGTTGAAGCCCCAGGTAATCGTCGTGACAAATCTATTCCGCGATCAGCTCGATCGTTACGGTGAAATCACTCACACCCTCTCTAACATCCGACAGGGGATCAGCGACGTGCCAAAAGCCCGTCTTTGTTTGAATGCGGACTGCTCTCTGACTGCTTCCCTGGCTGATGACGGGCTCCCAAATCCGATTCTCTGGTACGGAGTAAACGCCTCTGCCGGACTGATGGCGATTCCCTCTGCCCTTTCAGATGCCAGTCACTGCATCCACTGTAAAGCTGAATATGAGTACGATTATCACACCTATGCGCATCTGGGCGGCTTTCGCTGTGCGAAGTGTGGATATCACCGACATGAACCGGACTTTGCCATAACCCGGATTCTCTGCATGGACGACCGCCACAGCGAAGTCATCCTGGGCACACCGGACGGTGAAAAGAATCTCTCCGTTAATCTCCCTGCCAGCTACAACCTCTACAATGCAGCCGCTGCTGTCTGCGCCTCCACTGCGATGGGGATCCCAATTGAGATCTGTATCCAGTCGCTGGGCCGTTTTTCCTGTGGCTTCGGCCGGATGGAGAATTTCCCGCTTGCCGGCGGCACCCGGATGATCCTCGTAAAGAACCCCGCCGGATGTTCTCAGGCACTGGAGTTTCTCTCCGGTGTCCAAACGGACTGTATCCTTGTCTGCTGTCTGAACGACCGCGGCGCTGACGGTACGGACATTTCCTGGATCTGGGATGCAAACTTTGAACTTCTCTCCTCCTTCTCCGATCGAATTAAGAAGTTCTATGTCTCCGGTGACCGCGCAGACGACATGCGTTTGCGGCTCAAGTATGCCGGGATTCCCGATGGGCGGATTACGGTGGAATACAATCCTGAGACGCTCACTGATGCAATTTCAAAAGAAACTCTGCCCGTTTATATCTTGCCGACCTATACCGCCATGCTCGACCTGCGGGCAGTCATCGTCCACCGCTGCGGCGGTGCCGAATTCTGGGAATAAGAGAAGGGAGTTTAGCAGAACATGAAACTGAGAATCTGTCATCTCTATCCCGACGTATTGAACCTGTACGGAGACGGCGGAAACATCATCTGCATGCAGCAGCGTCTGAAGTGGCGCGGCATTGACTCTGAAGTTACCCGTGTCATGATCGGTGACGTCCTGCATCTGAGCGATTTTGATCTCCTGTTTATCGGCGGAGGTCAGGATTTCGAGCAGGAAGTACTTCTGCCGGATCTGCAACGCGGCAAGGACCGTGAAATCCGGGCGGCCATTGAGGATGGTCTCACCGTCCTCACCATCTGCGGCGGCTATCAGATGCTTGGACAATACTATGAGACCTACGACGGGATCCGCTGCGATTTTATCGGCGCTCTGGATCTCTATACCATCGGCTCCCAGACCCGTATGATCGGCAACACCGTCTTCCGCTGCATGCCGGATTGCGGCGGCAGTACCGTGATCGGCTTTGAAAATCACAGCGGCAAAACCTGGCTCGGCAGCTCCGTGTCTCCCCTTGCGAAGGTAGAGGTCGGCTTCGGCAACAACGGAGAAGATAAGACTGAGGGCGCACATTACAAGAACGTCTTCGGTACCTACAGCCATGGGCCGATGCTGCCCAAGAACCCGGCATTCTGCGATTATCTGCTTGAGACTGCCCTGACACAGCATTATGGACCCCTTACTCTGGAACCGCTCGACGACCGTGCCGAGCAGACCGCTCATGACAACATGCTCCGACGACTGGCAAAACACGGTATCTGAAGCAAAACGACCGCCCATCGGGCGGTCATTTCTTTACGGAACGGGTCACCTATACGGGTGTTTTTCGGATACCGTCCCGGTTTATCACATGCCGGATTATCTTTGTCTGCTCTCCCCGGTTTTTCGATTTCGGATAAGCCCGACCAGGACACAGACGATGCCGCCGACGATTCCGACACTGAACAGCAGATGATTCAAGGTAAGTCTTCCCCGGGTGTCCACCATAGTCAGGAGGTTAAAGAACAGCGCAAAATCCACCCCGAGGATAATCAGCAGGCGGTTGCTCTCCCCGATCAGTCTCTTCACCGGTCTGGCCCGGATCAGGAACGGAAGGGACACCACGCTCATTCCGAAGAGTACTGCGCTGGCCGCAATTGCAAACCAGTCTCCATGGGAATAGGCACAGGCAACCCCCAGCAGCAGAATGACACTCGCGCAGAAAGCACAAAATGTCCAGAACAGCTTATCTTCCCTTACTACAAGGGGCACCACGATCAGGGAAGCCAACACGACGAAACCGGCCATGACCAGGGAAACCCAGCTCAGCTGAGGTGCAGCAAACATGCTCATTGCAAGGACAATCAGGACCGGTATCGTCAGAGACCCGGAAACAGCGGAGCCGACGATTGCCGAGCGGCGCCGGAATTGCCGTGCGCCATAGTCCAGGACAGAATCTCTCTCTGTCTGCAGCTCATTTTCGATTCTGGTATCCAGCAGCATGCTCACCATTCTGCGGCAATCCGGGCACTCCTGCAGGTGTTCTTCTACCATTGTGCGGCTGCGTTCACTGCATGCTCTGTCTGCATACAGGGGCAGCAGGTCACGGATCACTTCACAATCATATTTCATTTGGATTCCACCCTTTCCTGTAATTTGATTCTGGCACGGTGATAGGTGACACGGGCCCAGTTTTCTGTTTTCCGGAATATCATTCCGATCTCCCGAAAGCTCAACTCTCCGAATACTCTGAGCTCAAACACTTCCCGATATGGCTCTTCCAGTTCGTGCAGTGCCAGATGGATTCTGAAGGAAGAATCCTTGTCGGTGTATTCCTGTTCGAGATCTTTTCCGCTCTCCGGAATCTCCTCCGGGAAAGACGTATGCCTGTTCTGACGCCTCTTCTCATCCAGAAAACAGTTCTTTGCAATCGCACAGAGCCAGGTCACTTCATCCGATTCTCCACGGAAACTGTTTTTCTTCGAGAAAGCGCGGAACATAGTCTCCTGGGTGATCTCCTCCGCTTCCGTGCGATCACCGCTCAGCGTCATCACATAGGAAAAGACCCGCATATAATAGGTTTCGTAGAGTTTTTCACTATAATCCTGTGTCAACTTCTCACCTCCCTTTTCTCGGTTTCAGCATTTAGACGATCGGGAAAGGATTTCGTTACAAACTTTTTGAAAGACTTCGAGGTGTTACCTGTAGGAGCGTTCTGCCGGGACGTACCCGGAAGCAGCCGAACGGAGAGCCCGCCGCTCCCTGGGACGGAGATGCAGGCTCTGTCTTTTCAGAATAGTTTTTCTGACAGTGGATGCCCTTTCCGGTGACTGGGGTGCAATCTGTCTCTTGGCTGTCCGGAATCAGTTGCTTACACTAATCCATATCAAACATGCTGATCTGCTGATTCTTTTCCGGCCATTCACGAAGATAGCCAAAGCATTCCTCCGGTGTGCAGAGAATCCTGTTTTCGCGGCAGATATCCCTGAAGATATGCATGAGTTTCTCGGAGTTCGGACTCGGCACATGATAGGCATCTCCGTATCGTTCAATATACTTCCGTTTTAATCCCGGAAAATGCCGGTCCAGAGCTGCGTAATAATACTCTCTGTCGCCTTCTCTGAGTGTCAGCCCCATATCGAAGCAGATGATTCCCTTTACGCCGACCCGGATGCATTCCTGCAGAATCTGCCGGATATTGTCTTCCGTGTCGTTGATAAACGGCAGAATCGGCGTCATCCAGACCACCGTCGGGATTTTTCTTTTCTGCATCGCTTCGAGCACTTCGATCCGTCTGCCGGTGCTGCAGACATTTGGCTCAACCACCCGACAGAGCTCTTCATCGAATGTAGTAAGTGTCATCTGCACCACGGCTTTTGCCTGCCGATTGATTTCATCCAGAAGATCGATATCCCTCAGGATCCGGTCAGACTTGGTCTGGACTGCCACGCCGAATCCATATTTCTGGATGATTTCCAGGCACCTTCTCGTCAGCCCCAGCTCTTCTTCACAGTGCATATACGGATCAGACATCGAACCGGTCCCGATCATAAACTTCTTTCGTTTGGACCGGAGGGCTGCTTCCAGGAGAACCGGTGCATTCTGCTTGACTTCGATATCTTCAAACGGATGGGTAAAACGGTAGCATTTACTCCGGCTGTCACAGTAAATACAGCCGTGAGAGCAGCCGCGGTACAGATTCATTCCGTAGTATCCGCCGCTTCCGGTAAGAATTCCTTTCGCATCTACAAAATGCATCTCATACGCTCCCACATTGCCAGGTTTCCGCCCGGAATGCTCCGTCTTTGATGACGCACCGATTCCGAGCGCTGAAGATTGTTTCTTACTCTCTGGCAAATTATAGGTGAGGTATCCCGTTTTTTCAAGTATGATCTCAGGAAAGACGTGCTTTTCTATTGACATTCAGGCTGTTTTCGATTAGTCTAAATTGAAATTTTATGATCCGTTCGGTCTGAAGTCCTATTTTAATGAGGAAAAAGGAGAACCCGTATGTCTGCTTCATGGTTAAACGACGCTGTGTTTTATGAAATCTATCCCCAGTCGTTTTATGATTCCAACGGGGATGGGATCGGCGATCTCAACGGAATCACCGAAAAACTGGATTATGTCCTGAGCCTCGGCTGCAATGCACTATGGATCAATCCCTGCTTTGACTCCCCTTTCAAAGATGCCGGCTACGACGTTCGCGACTTTAAAAAAGTCGCCCCGCGATACGGAAAGAACGAAGATCTGTATCGACTTTTTCAGGCTGCTCATGAAAAGGGAATTCATGTTTTGCTTGACCTCGTTGCAGGGCATACTTCCGAGGAGCATCCCTGGTTCCGTGAGAGTCAAAAGGCTGTCCGGAATGAATATTCCGACCGGTATATCTGGACGGATTTCTGCTTTACGGGATCTTCCCTCCCCTACATAGGCGGAGAGAGCGAGCGTGACGGTGCCTACGTCCTGAACTTTTTCAAATGTCAGCCCGCTTTGAATTACGGCTTCTATCAGGTAACGGAGCCATGGCAGACCAGGATGAACGACCTTCCCGCCATAGCCACCAGGGAAGCCCTCAAAGATATCATGCGGTTCTGGCTTAGTCATGGCTGCGATGGTTTCCGTGTGGATATGGCTGCCTCCCTGGTCAAGATGGACGACGCGCAAAAAAGCGGCACCCGCGCTGTCTGGAGAGACGTCCGCCGGATGCTTGATCTGGAGTTTCCGGACACGGTTCTGCTGTCGGAGTGGTCGAATCCGAAGTTAGCCATTCCGTCTGGCTTCGACATGGACTTCTATCTGTCCGAACGAGGGAATGGATATTCCACCCTTGTCAGAGATTATGTCAACCATTCGAATGCAGATTACAGTTATTTCAGGAAGGATTCCGGCGGAAGCATCAACCGTTTCCTGGACCAGTATCTTGACTGGTATGCGGACACAAAGAACAAGGGGTACATTTCCCTGATTACCTGTAATCATGACACCATCCGTCCCAGCTTCAATCTGGATGAGAGAGAACTGAAACTGTTTTATTCTTTTGTCTTCACCATGCCCGGTGTTCCCTTTCTGTATTATGGGGATGAAATCGGGATGCGATATATGAAGCTGCCTACAAAGGAAGGCGGTTATTTCCGAACCGGTTCCCGTACTCCCATGCAATGGAGTAAGCAAAAAAACCTGGGCTTCTCTGAGGCGGATGCAAGTCTTCTGTATCTTCCGGTAGATCTCGCACAGGATGCTCCCACCGTTGAAGCACAGGAGAACAACTGCGCGTCCCTGCTGAACCTGGTTCGAAAGGTAATCTCCCTTCGCCATCAGGAGCAGGATCTGCAGGCAGACGGGGATTTCACGGTGCTCTGCAGTGAGCCAGAGAAGCCATTTGTATATCGGAGAGGTCGGCTCCTTCTGGCGGTCAATCCTTCAGGCAGCGAGCAATTCTTTAATGCCGAACCGGCACAAAAACAAGTGATTTATTCCGTCGGAGAAACATCTTATGACGGTATGATCGGCCGGCTCCGTCTCGGTCCGCAGTCTTTTGTCATACTGAAATAGTTTGCTTTCTCCGGCAGCGGGTGACATCCACGGCAAAAGACGATTCAATCCGCAACAACTTGAATGCGCGTAAGCTGGTTTTCGTATACAATGGTATACAATCAGGAAACCTCTTACGCGCATTGTTATTTATGATATTGGGTCTGTTCCATGGTCCCTGGAACGTCTTCCCGAGCAGGGACGCATTTGTCCACTCAGTCGCCGCAGATCGGCTCACCGTTCTTGCGGCCTTTTCTGTCATTACAGGATCGGATGTAGTTCAGGCCGGTGCAGCGGGAACACTCGTATCCGCCTGTTTGTAAAGGGATTCCAGCATTTCGGGTGTGACCGAGCCGACCCGGTTGTAGATGACTTCGCCACGCCGATTCAGCACAATGGTCTGCGGAAGTGTAGATCCGCCGTTGACAATGGTGAAAAGAGTATCTTCGTCTTCATCATCGAGTGCAAAGGGCAGTTTCCAGTCTCCCCAACCTTTGGATTTGACAAAATCCTGCGGCTCCACTTCACCGGTCATGGACGAATGCACCGCAAGCATGGCAAGCTCATCTTCATGCTCTCTGAGAAGCGCTTCAAATTCCGGCAGTTCCTGTACACAGGGCGTACAGTAAGTCGCCCAGAGGTTGATGATCACGATCCTTCCTCGTTTGTCAGAGAGCCGGAATTCACCGCCGTCAAAGGTCGGTGTCGTAAAGTCTGCGAGCTGCTGACCGACTTCATAGCCGACGGGAGCATCGCTTTCAAAGCTGACCGGCTGTATGGCTTCCCCGGAATCAGTGCCGGTCCCTTTCTCCGCATCAGTCCCGGTATTTTCCTCCTTTGAAGCCGGAGCAGCGTCTTCAGGAGCAGATATGCTTCCGGCCGGTGTTGCGGGAACACTTGCATCCGCCTGTTCATAGAGATTCTCCAGCATCTCGGGTGTAACCGAACCGACCCGGTTGTAGATGACTTCGCCTCGCCGGTTCAGCACAATGGTCTGCGGGAGTGTAGATCCGCCGTTGACAATGGTGAAAAGAGTATCTTCGTCTTCATCATCGAGTGCAAAGGGCAGTTTCCAGTCTCCCCAACCTTTGGATTTGACAAAATCCTGCGGCTCCACTTCACCGGTCATGGACGAATGCACCGCAAGCATGGCAAGCTCATCTTCATGCTCTCTGAGAAGCGCTTCAAATTCCGGCAGTTCCTGTACACAGGGCGTACAGTAAGTCGCCCAGAGGTTGATGATCACGATCCTTCCTCGTTTGTCAGAGAGCCGGAATTCACCGCCGTCAAAGGTCGGTGTCGTAAAGTCTGCGAGCTGCTGACCGACTTCATAGCCGATGGGAGCATCGCTTTCAAAGCTGACCGGTTCTGCAGTATTCTCAGGATTCGTGCCGTTTTCTTTCTCCGCATCCGCTTTGGCATCCTCCTCCGGAGCAAGTGCGGCGGTAGCTGCCGGCGGTGTCGGAGCAGGTTTGACCGTCGACCGCTTTTTTACACTCGGATCGAGGAAGTTAAACCACGCCAAGGCAAAGCAAAGAAGTGCAAGCGAAATGCTCCACAGCACTTTGGCAAAATGCTTCCGGTTCGCTTCAGAGTGCTCTTTGTCGTCAGCACAGCCACCAGCTGGTGACTTCAGGGTATAAGCGCCCGCTTTGATGGAGATGGCTTTCTGGGCACATCCTTCCATACACTTGCCGCAATTGATGCATTCATGGTCACCCACTCGCCTCACGTCCATGCCGCAGCTGCGTACACAGGCACCGCAGTTGTTACAGCGGCCTTTGTCAACCTTCACGCCAATGACATTGAACCGGTTGAAGAAACCGTAGATCGCGCCAAGCGGACAGATAAAGCGGCAGAAACTGCGATAGCAGAATACGCAAAGCAGCCCGATGACAAGCATAATGATGAACTTACGCGTGAAGAGGATCCCCAGCATGGAGAACTTTTCCGTGTTCACCGGGTTTGAAAGCAGCCCCATCGCTCCTTCAAAGGTACCCGCCGGACAGATGTACTTGCAGAACCCCGGCAGCGGCAGATTGTTTTTCAACCCATACCACAGCGGGATGGCTACCACGAAAACTGCCAAAAGAATGTACTTCAGCCAGCTGAGAACACGCGTAACGCGAGACTTTCTGATTTTCGGCGTCGGAATCTTGTGCAGAAGCTCCTGAATCAGGCCGAGCGGGCAGATCCAGCCGCAGATCGTACGGCCGAGTATAACGCCGAACAGGGCGATGATGCCAAGCACATACCACCCGGCCTGGTGACCGGAGGAGGCCAGTGCGTTCTGGATGGAGCCAAGCGGACAGGCGCCAACGGCTCCGGGGCAGGAATAACAGTTAAATCCCGGCACACAGGCGTATTTTGCCTTACCAACATAGATTTCGCCATCGATGAAGCCCTTAAGATGGGCGTTATAGAGCAGCGCACTGTACAGTTGAACCAGCCGCCGGGTGCTGGGCCGGTGGCGCTGCCACCAGGTTGATTTCACATTATCCAAGGCCGATACACTCCGTACAGATATTTGCGGCTTTGGTGTATACAGCTTTTGCGCTGCCGTTATACACACCAAGAATGATGAAGACCACCGCCGCAATGGCCACAACAATCTGAAGCACATACTTTGCTTTCACGTTTCCCGCACGAACTTCTTTTTTCGGTTCCGCTTTGATGCCTGCTTCTTTTTCTTCTTTTATCCTCGTCTGAGCAGCTGCCGTCTCGCGCTCCAGGCTTTTTTCCTGCAGAATGCTCGAAACGGTAAGGCATCCGAGTCCAAGAATGATCCAGGGAAAGACATGCAGCGCCAGCGAAACAATCATCTCTTCCAGGTTCCCGTCCGGAAAATGAGCACCGTCCAAGAGATAGAATCCAACCGGCGCCATACAGAGGAAAAACAGCACCCAGCCGCCCCAGAGCAGTTTTTTCTGTTTTTCTCGTTCCTTCTTCATCGCCTCGTTCGGCTGCGCCACGCGGGTGACGGTGAGGTCGCGGGTCAGCTCCGCATCCCTGACCGGCTTGTCGGCATTTTCATCCTTCACTGCCAAAACCCAGCCGGCAACTGTCAAACCGATCGCGCCGAAGAATAACGGAGCAATGGGTCTGAACTTTTCGGCAGTCTTTTCCCGGGAATAGATCGACGCCATAGGGTCTTCTGCCTTTTGTGCTTTGCCTTCCCGATAGATTGATAAAGTCGAGGCTGCCAGCAGAACCACCAGCAAAATACAAAGAACCGACTGTAAAGTCAAATACAGTTTCTTTTCTGTCATTGCATTTATCCTTTCTGCGAGAAACATGAACCTGCTTCTCCTGTATATTTGCGACGTACTGACAGAGCACGTCAATGACCTGTGCAGAATATCCAATGTCAGTAACTTCTGCTTAGTGATGCGCCGCCCCTGTACATTTCCGGGAAACTGCCTTCGTTCCACGTCTCGTAGTATTCCAGTATATCCCGGTCACTTGCGGAAGTCTGATACGTATACTGTACCCCATTAGCAGCTTCTGCCTGTACTTTGAATCCGTCGGAAGCAGTCATTGCAAAGCGAATGATCTTATCGGAATGATCGGGAATAAAATCCCCGTTTTTCATATGGCCGTAGAGTATTTCCGAGTCTGTAAACCTCACATAATACTCAGGGTACATTGTTCCGTCTGCCTCATATGCCATGGATGCCGTTTGCCATGTCCCAGTTATTGAACGTGCTGTATCCGTTGGATTACCGGTTCTGTCAATGACCGCCAGGGTGTTCAACATATAGTTAAAGCGTCTCCCAAAGCCTTCGGCACTTTCAACGGAAAAGTGTTCCACGGCGACACGGCAGCCATCGGAAGCCGGAATGATATACACCACCTGCAGCTGATCCGCCATCCTGTTGCTGCCCTTCAGCTCGGATGCTTCGATCCAGATGCAGTCACCTGCGCGGTCAAGTGTGCGTGCTCCCTTCAGGAGTTCATATGTCTGCGAAAGGGTATCTGTGAAGAACACTGCGACAGCATCGGCATTCTCTGTGTAGGCTGTCACCTCAAGATAGTTCTCGGGTTTATCTGCGTTATCATAGATCGAGATGAAACATTCACGATTTGCATCACTGCGACGTACAAATGACTCATAGTCGTAGTCCATCTCGAAACCAATCATGCCATTTCTGACATGTTCGTATCTGACCGTCTCTTCCATACCTTCGAGAATGATAACATCTTCAAAACGTTCACCATTCTGTCTTCCGATGAGAATGTCTGCCTCGGATGATTCGGCTGGTTCGATCATACTGACAGATTCGTTATTCACAGCGGGTTCGGCCGGCATCGTCGTTGTGTTTCTCCTCCCGCAACCGACGAGCAGCATCAGCATCAGAACAAATACAAACACCAAGGCTTTCTTTGCAATATTGTGTTTTACTATACATCTCATTTCTGCATCTTCCTTTGCGCTTCAAAGAAGCC
>CAZMXF010000016.1:0-20769 GCA_964570015.1 uncultured Oscillospiraceae bacterium
CTGTGACTTCCAACGAGCAGGTGATCCGTCAGCCCTTCCAGATCATCAAGGCGGCAAACAACGGGAAAACCGACGCCGATCTGCTGCATGGAGCAGGCTTTACCGTCTATCTGATCAGCTCGCTGAACGAAAAGACGGATGGCAGCTATGATTTCGCCAGCGCTTCGCCTGTCATCATTACAGAAGACGGAAAGACGGAAATGTTCACCGATGACCGCGGATATGCGCAGACGATCCCTCTGCCTTATGGAAAATACATCGTGTGCGAGACCACTACGCCGCAGAACTTTACTCCGGTGGATGATTTCATTGTGACGGTACGGGAGAACAATCCGACCGAGCCGCAGGTGTGGCGTGTCCTGCTGGATGAAGAATTCTCGGCAAAGCTCAAGATTGTCAAGAAGGACGCAGAGACCAAAAAGACCGTTCTGATTGCAGACACGGAGTTCAAGGTTTATGACCTTGACAACGGAAAATATGTGGAGCAAGTGACAACCTATCCCGCCACGGCAGTCCATAAGTCCTATTTTACGGATGCCAACGGATACCTGATTCTCCCTGAAAATCTGCTTCCCGGTCATTACAAGATTGAGGAAGTAAAGGCTCCGGAGGGTTATATTCTCGGCGGCAGCGCGGATGTTGTGGTAGAAGATACCGCAGCCTATGAGATGGACAGCGTATCCGGTGACGCCATTATCACGGTGGAGCTGGAAAATCAGCCCGTGAAGGGAAAGCTGACCATCACAAAGAAGGGCGAAGTGCTGAAAGGCTACGGGAAGGACTTCCTCTATGAGCTTCAGCCGCTGCCCGGTGCGGAATTTGCGGTCTATGCCGCGGAGGATATTTTCACGCCGGATCATCAGACGGATGTTGACGGAAACCGCATTGTTATTTACACAAAAGACACACTGGTAACGACCGTGACAACGGGTGAAAACGGTGCGGCTGTGGCAGAGAATCTTCCGCTTGGTTCTTACTATGTGAAAGAGACCAGAGCTCCGGAGGGCTTTGTGCTGAACAGACAGCTGGAGACGGTGACATTTACCTATGTGGATCAGAAGACGCCGCTGATTGAGCGCAGCGTCGAGTTCACAGATAACCGGCAGAAGGTCAGTATTTCCGTTGAAAAGCTGGATGCGCAGAACGGAAACAGGGTTTCCGGGGCGGTGTTTGGCCTCTATAGCAGAGACGCGGTCACGGTGAATGGAAAAACTATCGTGGATGCGAACAAGCTCCTGCAGGAGGTTACGACAGACGGGCAGGGACTGGCGAGCTTCCGGGTCGATCTTCCCCTCGGATATCCGTTCTATGTGAAGGAGATCAAGGCTCCGGCGGGATTCCTTCTCTCCAATGAGGTTCTGGACTTTGCTCCGAACTATCAGGGACAGGATACCCCGGTTGTCATGCTGACAGGTACAGTGAAGAATGAGCCTACGAAAGTCTCTGTAACGAAGTCGGATATTACCACGGGTGTGGAGATGGACGGCGCTACGCTGACCGTTCTGGATAAGAAAGGACATGTCGTTGAGAGATGGACTTCGGAGCGGAACAAGCCGCATATCATCCAGTACCTGACGGTGGGCGAGACCTATACGCTGCGTGAAGAGTACGCGCCGTATGGCTATCTGAAAGCCAAGGATGTTACCTTTACCGTTCAGGATACGGCAGAAATCCAGAAGGTGCAGATGCAGGATGAGGTCCCCACGGCTTTTCTGATTGTGACCAAGAAGGGAGAGTTCCTGGATAAAGTGACGCTGGGCAATAACGCAAAGGGCGTCCTGGAGCATCTTTTTGAGTATGTGACGGGAAATCTGACTGAAGTGACCTTCGAGGTTTATGCTGCGGAAGATATCAAAGCCGCCGATGGTGTGAGCGGTGTCCTGTATAAGAAAGATGCGCTTGTCGGCACGATCACCACGGACAACACGGGGATTGCCAAGCTGGACGGCATTCCGGTAGGAAAATACTATGTGAAGGAAGTCAGTACGGCGCACGGCTATGTGCTGGATGATCAGATTCGGGCAGTTGACCTGAGCTATCGTGATCAGAATACGCCTGTTGTGTCCTACGATGAAAACTGGCAGAACAATCGTCAGAAGATGACGGTCCATATTTTTAAAGTAGAGAAAGACAGCCAGGAACCCCTTGCAGGCGCTGTATTCGGCCTTTTTGCTGCCGAGGATATCAAGTCCGACAGTGGGAAGGTGCTGGTGAAGAAGGATTCCATCATCGAACTGAAAACCACGGACGCGGACGGCAAGATCAGCTTCATCGCGGATCTTCCGGTGGATGGAAAATACTACATCCAGGAGCAGTATGCTCCGGCCGGCTATGTAACCAACCATACGAAAAAGGAGTTTACCTTCAGCTATGGCGAAGCCAACCAGAAAGAAATCCTCTGCGAGTTCACCTTTGAAAATGAGCCTACAAATGTGGTGTTCTCAAAGCTGGATATTACCGGCGAACATGAAATCCCCGGCGCGCATTTGGAGGTCAGAGACAACAACGGCAATCTGATTGACGAATGGGTATCTGAGGAAAAGCCACATATCATCCAGAAACTGGAGGCTGGTGCGGTATATTCCATGATCGAGACAAAACCGGCAGACGGCTATGTGACTGCTGAGAAAGTGACGTTTACGGTGGAAGACTCTTATAACCTTCAGCGTGTGGAGATGAAGGACGATGTGACGAAGGTGGAGATCAGCAAAACTGACATCACGACCGGAAAAGAGCTGCCCGGAGCCAAGCTGACCATTCTGGACAAGGATGGAAAGGTCATTGTGACCTGGGTATCCACGGATAAGCCGCAGTACATCGAAAAGCTTCCCGTTGGCGACTATACGCTGTGTGAGGAGACTGCCCCGGATGGCTATCTGAAAGCGGAAAACGTCAAGTTTACCGTGAAGGACACAGGGGAAATCCAGAAGGTGGAAATGAAGGATTCCCCGGTGAAAGCACCTGTCAATCCGGATACGCCGAAAACGGGCGATACTCATAAGCCGATCCTTTGGATCAGTGCTGGGGTGCTTGGTGTTGCGATGCTAGGCGCAAGCATTATCCTCGGCAGAAGGAAGAGATACAAATAAGCCCTGATTTTATCAGGCGAAATCACACAGGTCCCCGGTCAGAAATGGCCGGGGATTTTCAAATTAATTTGGAGCAAGTGCTTGCAAAGGGTCCCCCAAAGTTTGGGGTAAGTGAGGGGTTGCGAAAAACCGCCTCGATGTACCTTGAAAAACAAGCGCTTTTGCTTCATACCCTGCTTTTCAGAATGATACAGCCAGCGAGTGCGCATTCCCGCGCGCCACTGTCTGCAAATACGTCGCGGAAGAAACGGGACAGGAACGGGTCTGAGACGGCAGGCAAACGTAAGGCTTAAACAATATCAAACAGCAGATACACTGCAGCGAAGCCAAAGGCACGGTTTGCCGGAGGCTTCGCTGTATGAATGTGCTGCTTGGCACTGAACAAACAAAAACTGCGGGCAGGATAAAGAGATGAATAAACTGCCCATGACAGAAAGGAGAGAGCAACGGTGAAAATATTGATTGTGATTGGCTGCGCATTGATCGGCCTCATGGATTATTGCTGCTGCGTCATGGCAGGATCCGCGGATCGACGAATGGAGAAGCTTTCGAGTGCTCTGATGGAAGGAGGCGGAAACGATGGATAAGGAAACAGAATATGAGCTGCGACAGTATTCGCCGGACAAGCCCAAGTCCTGCGAATATTGCTATTTCTGGATGGGAAAGCGGGCTGGGTGCAGCAGACCCCAATGCTATTACTTGCTTCCCGCAATACCGAAGTCGCAGGCCCCTCCCGATGGGACGGAGCCTGAAATCAGCTGTAAGAGCTGCTCCTATGGAAAACACTCTCCCTGCATCGGTTATTGCCTGGTCAAGATCATGCGAGAGCTGAAGGTGGGGAGATATGCGGAATGAAGAGAAAAGACAGTTTCCTTTTCACTATGGCAACGAAGCTGAGAGCTATTCCTTCTATCGGGTCCCGAAGACCCTTTTTTCAGACCCGATCTTCCATCAGCTTTCTACAGACGCGAAGCTGCTCTATGGGCTTTTATTAGACAGAATGCAGCTATCCATGAAAAACGGCTGGGTTGATGAAGCCGGCAGAGTGTTCATCTATTACACGGTTGACAGCATCATGGATGCGCTCGCCTGTGGTAACAAAAAGGTGAGCAATCTGCTGGCAGAGCTGGATGACAAGCGCGGGATCGGCCTGATTACCCGGACGCGACAGGGCCAGGGAAAGCCTGATCGCATTTACGTTCACAAGTGTGTTACGCCAGAGATGTCAAACAGACACTTCCAGAAATGTCAAAAGGACACGTCTAAAGATGTTCTTCTGACAGGTCAGGAAATGTCAAAAGGACACGCAAGTAATACTGATAAAAATCATACTGAAATGAGCGAGACTGATCTTATCTCTTCGGCAGCAGCCGGATGGGATGAGAACACGATGGAGGAACGGAAAGCATACCGGGAATATTTTCTTGAGAGCTGCGACTTTGAAATCCTGAAAGAGGAAGAGCCCTTTTCCAGCGATATGCTGGAGGAAATACTGGAATTGCTCGTAGAGGTATGCAGCAGCACACAGAAAAGTATCCGTATCTCTGGCGACGAGAAACCGATCCAGGTCGTAAAGAGCCGACTGATGAAGTTAAACCAAGAACATATCCAGTACGTGCTTGATTGCTTTCGGGAAAACACCACCAGGGTACGAAATATCAAACAATACCTGCTGGCGTCACTGTACAATGCGCCGATGACCATCGACAGCTATTACAGAGCACGGGTACAGCATGATTTGTATGGAAAACAGAATACGGGTCAATGGGGAGGGTAAGAAGATGAATGACCTGATTCAAGTAAACTACGCAGAAGACTATCCGACGGTATCTGCCCGCGATCTGCACGATGGGCTTGGGATTCAGACCAAATTCCGTCACTGGTTTCCGCGCATGAGCGGATACGGATTCATAGAACACGCCGATTATGAGAGGGTGTATCAAAAAAGACCGACCTTGGGCGGCATTCAGACAGTCGTCGATTACCAGATCAGCATCGACATGGCCAAGCACATCTGCATGATTCAACGGAGTGAGAAGGGAATGCTGTACAGGCAGTATTTCCTTGAGCTGGAAAAAGCGTGGCATTCGCCGGAAAAGGTGATGGCGAGGGCACTGCAGCTGGCCAATCAGCAGGTGAAGGAGCTTTCATGGAAATGCGAACGGCTGGGCGGACAGGTGCTCGAACAGAATCAGCAGATCGCACGGCTCCGGCCGAAAGCGGTCTATCTGGATATGATTCTTCATTCTCCGTCTTTGGTACTGACAACGCAGATTGCCAAGGACTACGGGATGAGCGCCTTCCGGCTGAACAAGCTGCTCCATGAATGGGGCATCCAGTATAAGATTCGCGAGCAGTGGTTCTTATACGCCGATTATCAGGGACAGGGCTATACCTGCAGCAAAGCGAGAGAATTTCGCCGGAAAGATGGCCAGGTGGATGTGAAATACCAGACCGAGTGGACACAGAAAGGCCGGGTATTCCTGTATCAGCTTCTAAAGGCGAAGGGCTATTTACCCGTTGTGGAACAGCAGATTGGGATTGTGGAGACTGCCGGAGCTCTTTTGCTTCCGGCAGTTTCTGATCCCAGTGAAAACGGAGAGGAGGTGGACAAAGCCCATGCAGGAGGAAGTGAATGAAAAGACGATTGCTCTTTGCATCAAAGGAGGGAAGATCTCTGCAGATATTCTGAAAGCCGCGATGCGGAAACTTCTTCAGGAGATGGAGAGGGAAAAGGCAAAATCGCAGCAAAAGACGCAGGAGAAACAGGCAAAGGAAACCAATGTGACCAAGCGTGGCAAGCAGAGCCTGAACAGTCTGATGAAGCGAGGCAGCGAGCTTACCAACATTGAAATCACGGATAAGAATATCCGGTCGTTTGAGCGCATAGCGAGGAAATACGGAATCGACTACAGTCTGAAAAAGGATAAGTCAGAAGACCCACCCAAGTACATGGTTTTTTTCCGGGCAAAGGATGAGGCTGTGATGACAGCGGCTTTTAAGGAATATACAGGTGCAACACTGTTGAAAACCAACAAGATTTCTATTCGGAAGCGTCTGCATCAGGCTATCGAGAAAGCTGCCAAGCATCGGAAACTGGAAAAAACCAAACAGAAGGACAGGGGGCAATCGCTATGAAAAAGAAGACGTGGCGAGACTTCCCGGCTTTCCGGAAAGCGCGGGACGCGCTGCGTAGTCGGTTTGGCACGGTCAATAAAACTCGCCTGATCAGCCAGAGCATTCCTTATGTCATCATGTTCTATCTGGTGAACAAGGAAGCGTGGCTCTATCGGAACTGTACCGGAGAGACTGCCTTTGATAAGTTGATGGCCGTACTGATGAACTTCGGCCTCCCTTTTCAAAATCCCTTGCCGAGCTTTTATCCTCATGATCTTTTGATCGGAGTTTGCGGTGCGGCGGCGCTGTGGGCGTTTGTCACATACCGCAAGAAGAACGCGAAGAAGTTTCGGCAGGGCGAGGAATACGGTTCCGCACGCTGGGGAACGGAAAAGGATATTCAGCCGTTTATTGATCCTGTGTTTGAGAACAATATCCTGCTGACACAGACGGAACGACTTACCATGAACAGTCGGCCGAGCAAGCCGCAGTATGCAAGAAACAAGAATGTCATTGTGATCGGCGGTTCTGGTTCCGGTAAGACGAGATTTTACGTCAAACCCAATCTGATGCAGATGCCGAAGAAGGTCAGCTATGTTGTCACCGATCCGAAAGGCACCATTGTCATTGAATGTGGGAAGATGCTCCAGAAGGAAGGATATGAAATCAAGGTTCTCAACACCATCAATTTCCGGAAAAGTATGCACTACAATCCCTTTAAGTACATCAAAAGCGAGAAAGATATCCTGAAGCTGGCCAACACCATCATCGCCAATACCAAGGGTGAGGGCGAGAAATCCACCGAAGATTTTTGGGTGAAAGCGGAGCGTCTGCTCTATTGTGCGCTAATAGGCTTTATCTTCTATGAAGCGCCGGAGAAAGAACAGAATTTCTCTACGCTGCTTGAATTCCTGAACGCATCAGAGGCGAGAGAAGATGACGAGGAGTTCAAAAACGCGGTGGATCTTCTTTTTGAAGATTTGGAGAGAGACAAGCCGGAGCACTTTGCGGTGAGGCAGTATAAGAAGTATAAGCTGGCCGCAGGTAAAACGGCTAAATCCATTCTGATCTCCTGCGGCGCACGGTTGGCTCCTTTTGATATTCAGGAGCTTCGTGATCTGATGGCCTATGATGAAATGGAGCTCGATCAGCTCGGAGAGCGCCGGACAGCCATGTTTGTCATTATCTCCGACACGGATGACACGTTCAACTTTGTCGTGGCTATCATGTACACCCAGCTTTTTAACCTGCTCTGTGACAAGGCGGATGATGAGCATGAGGGGAGACTGCCGGTGCATGTGCGGCTGCTCCTGGACGAGTTTGCGAACATCGGACAGATTCCGAAGTTCGATAAGCTGATTGCGACAATCCGCAGCCGTGAAATATCAGCTTCTATCATCCTTCAGTCGCAGTCGCAGCTGAAAACCATCTATCGTGACGCTGCTGAGACCATTCTGGGCAATTGCGACACGATGCTTTTCCTCGGCGGCAAAGAGGGCAGCACTCTAAAGGAAATCTCTGAGACGCTGGGAAAAGAGACGATTGATCTCTACAACACTTCGGACACCCGAGGTCAGGGGCGCTCCTACGGCATGAACTACCAGAAAACCGGCAAGGAACTGATGAGCCGGGATGAGCTGGCGGTCATGGACGGGAACAAGTGCATCCTGCAGCTTCGCGGTGTCCGCCCGTTTTTCTCAGACAAATTTGATATCACCCGGCATAAGCGGTACAAGGAGCTTTCTGACTTCGACAAGAGAAATACCTTTGACGTAGAAGGCTTTCTGAAGCACGAACTGAAGATGAACCGGGATGCAGTCTTCGAGATGTATGAAACAGAAGTGGATGAATCCGAAATCGTGACAGAAACCGAAGAGGAGGAAACAGAAGAATGAAGCGTTACACGCTGCCGCCGATTCGGGCGGCTCCCTGGAGGGAAAAGGCCACCTTCTCCCCAACAATACAAACGATAAAAAGAAGAAAGGAAAAAGAGTCAGGTTGTGCGGCACCGGAATAATCTCCGGTGCTTTTTTGATGGTGGCGTAAGACGGCAACCGGCTCCGGTATAAATTTATGGCATTTTTCAGTAGCAGCATTCAGATCCTCCAGACCCTCGTGACGGCCATCGGCGCTGGCCTCGGTGTGTGGGGCGTTGTCAACCTTCTGGAAGGCTACGGCAACGATAACCCCGGCGCAAAGAGCCAGGGCATTAAGCAGCTGATGGCGGGCGGCGGCGTTATCCTGATCGGCACCCAGCTGATCCCCCAGCTTTCCACACTGTTTTAACCGCGGAAAGGAGACACACAATCCATGCTCGACTCGGTATTCGAGGCAATCGAAGAATGGATTAGGACTCTTCTGACGAATATGGTGGACTCCAACCTGACGACGATGTTTGCTGACGTGAATGAGAAGACAGGGCAGATCGCTTCGCAGGTTGGACAGACGCCGCAGGGCTGGAACAGTGGCATTTTCAGCATGATACAGAGCCTGTCCAATACGATAATCATGCCCATCGCGGGCATCATCATTACCTTCGTTCTGTGTTATGAACTGATCTCCATGCTGACTGAGAAAAACAACATGCACGATATTGATACATGGATGTTCTTTAAATATTTCTTCAAGATGATGATCGCCGTGTATTTGGTCAGCAATACCTTCACGATCACAATGGCTGTCTTCGACCTGGGACAAACGGTGGTGAATTCCGCTGCCGGAGTCATTTCAGGGGAGACAGCCATTGATGTCTCCGCGCTGATCGCGCAAATGGATACAACGATGGAGACGATGGAGATCGGTGAGCTTGTCGTGCTGGCGCTGGAGACCCTGCTTGTCAGTTTCTGCATGAAAATCATGTCCATCGTGATAACAATCATCTGCTATGGCCGCATGATTGAGATCTATCTATACACTTCGGTTGCGCCGATTCCCTTCGCTACCATGACCAACAGGGAGTGGGGGCAAATCGGAAATAACTATTTCAGAGGGCTGTTTGCCCTTGCTTTCCAGGCGTTTTTGATGATGGTGTGCGTGGGTATCTACGGCGCTCTGATTGCCACCATCCAAATCTCCGCAGACATGCACGCAGCTCTGTTCGGCGTGGCCGGATACACGGTGCTGCTGTGTTACACGCTGCTTAAAACATCTAGCCTGAGCAAGCAAATTTTCGGAAGCCATTAAACAGGGGAAATACGAAGGAAAGGAACAATCCGAGAGCTGTTATCCCCGTATGAAAAGCTGCTCGGATAAAGGATAACAATGGCTTATGTGAGCGTACCTAAGGACCTCACGAAGGTCAAAAACAAAGTGGCGCTTAACCTGACCAAACGCCAGATCGTCTGTCTCGGCATTGCGCTGGTTGTCGGACTGCCGTTCTATTTCCTGACCAAAGGAAAGATCGGAACCAGCAATGCGGCAACGGGTATGGTTCTTTTGATGCTTCCGGCGTTTCTTTTCGCCATGTATGAAAAGGACGGGATGCCTCTGGAAAAGGTACTGATGAACGTAATCACGGTGCTTTTCCTCCGGCCGGATATCCGGTGCTATGAAACCGAGAATCTTTATGAAATGAGGGAATCCCCGAAAACCGGCAAGACGGGGAATCAACAGACCACACAGAAGGGAGGACAAAAGCGTGAAAGAAAGAAACGCGTATGAAGAGGATATGTTTCAGCAGACCTTCGGAAAACGCCCGATGACCCGAAAGGAGCAGCGGCGTTTGGAGAAGGAAGCCCGCAAGCAGGCCAAACTGGAAGGGAAACTTGCCAGGCAGCAGGCCAAGCTGGAGGCGAGGGAGGCAAAGCGCCGCCGTAAGCAGCGCAAAAACTATGGGAAGCACTGCGCAGAGCCTTCTGGCGCTCATGTGGAGAAGAAAGCTCCGGTTCGACAGCCCACGGCCGGCAGGCATGAAGCTTCTCCGCGCGCATCTGCTGTAGTAAAGCAGCAGAAAGCGCAGGTACAGCCCAAGAAGACTGAAGCGAATGCCAACTACGGTCGGCGAACAGAGAAAAATATCAACGCGGCCAAGGACAAGAGAATTTCCGCACAGAAATCGATCCCGTATCGTGAGATGGGAAGAGACGGCATTTGCCGGGTGCAGGACAAGCTCTATTCCAAGACCGTCCGCTTCTATGATATTAACTATCAGCTGGCGCAGAACGAGGATAAAAATGCTATTTTTGAAAACTGGTGCGATTTCCTCAACTACTTCGACAGCACAATCTATTTCCAGCTCTCGTTTATCAACCATAAGACCAATATGACGGAGTTTGAGCGAGTCATCCGCATTTCCCCACAGGGTGATGATTTCGACGATGTGCGTATGGAGTACGCCGAGATGCTGAAGAACCAGCTGGCAAAGGGCAACAACGGCCTGATGCGCTCCAAGTACATTACCTTTGCGATTGAAGCAGAGAATGTCGGGAAGGCAAGGCCAAAGCTGGAGCGCATTGAAGCGGATATCCTCAACAATTTCAAGGTGTTGGGCGTTTCGGCATATCCCCTGAACGGTGTGGAGCGCTTGCAGATCATGTATGAAACCTTCAATCCCGAGCAGAGCAATCCGTTTTCCTTTGACTACAATCAGCTGATCAAAACCGGACTCTCAACGAAGGATTACATTGCTCCGACGAGCTTCACTTTCCGTAACGGGAAGTATTTCATGATGGGAGATACCTACGGCGCTACGAGCTACCTGCAGATTCTCGCTCCGGAACTGACTGATAAAATGCTGGCTGAGTTTCTGGATATGGACAAGAACCTGATGGTGAATCTTCACGTTCAGTCCATTGAGCAGATGAAGGCAATCAAGCTCGTCAAAAGTAAGGTGACAGACATCAACCGGATGAAGATTGAAGAACAGAAGAAAGCGGTTCGCTCCGGCTACGATATGGATATTATCCCATCCGATCTGATGACCTATGGCAACGAGGCAAAGCGTCTGCTGGAAGATTTGCAGTCCCGGAACGAAAGAATGTTCCTGGTAACCGTGATTTTTCTGAACACGGCGAAAAGCAAACAGGCGCTGGACAATGTCATCTTCCAGACGGCAGGCATCGCGCAGAAATACAACTGTGTGCTCCGTCGCCTTGACTTTATGCAGGAGCAGGGCCTGATGAGCAGTCTCCCGCTGGGACTGAATCAGATTCCGATCAAGCGGGCGCTGACCACTACCTCCACGGCAATCTTTGTGCCGTTTACGACACAGGAGCTCTTCATGGAGGGCGAGTCTCTCTACTACGGGCTGAACGCTCTTTCCAACAACATGATTATGGTGGACAGAAAGAAGCTGAAGAACCCGAACGGCCTGATCCTCGGTACGCCGGGCTCCGGTAAATCCTTCTCGGCCAAGCGTGAGATTACAAACGCTTTTTTCGTCACCAAGGACGACATTATTATCTGTGACCCGGAGGGCGAATATTACCAACTGGTACACGCGCTGGGCGGGCAGGTCATTCATATCTCTCCGACAAGTCATGACTACATCAATCCGATGGACATTAACCTTGACTATTCCGACGATGATAACCCGCTGGGGTTCAAGTCGGATTTTGTTTTGTCTCTCTGTGAGCTGATTATGGGGAGCCGAGACGGAATTGAGGCGGAGGAAAAGTCCGTGATTGACCGCTGTCTGCCTCTGGTGTACCAGAAATACTTCGCTGACCCGATCCCGGAGAATATGCCGGTTCTCGGTGATCTCTACAACACGCTGCGGGAGCAGAAGGAAGAACAGGCACAGCGAATCGCCACAGCGCTGGAAATCTACGTCAACGGTTCTCTGAAGGTGTTCAATCACCAGACAAATGTGGAGTTGGGCAACCGGATCATCTGCTTTGACATTAAGGACCTTGGCAAGCAGCTCAAAAAGCTGGGAATGCTGATCGTCCAGGATCAGGTGTGGAACCGCGTTACCCTCAACCGCTATGCCAGTAAATCCACTCGCTACTATGTGGATGAGTTCCATCTTCTGTTGAAGGAGGAGCAGACTGCTGCGTATTCGGTGGAAATCTGGAAACGATTCAGAAAATGGGGCGGTATCCCCACCGGCATTACGCAAAATATCAAAGACCTGCTGGCCTCCCGTGAGATCGAGAACATCTTTGAGAACAGCGATTTCATTTACATGCTCAACCAAGCATCCGGCGACCGGCAGATTCTGGCCAAGCAGCTGAATATCTCTCCGTATCAGCTCTCGTATGTGACCAACAGCGGCGAAGGAGAAGGTCTTCTGTTCTACGGAAATATCATTATTCCGTTCAAAGATCGGTTCGACAAGTCCCTGAAACTATATTCCTTGATGACAACTCGCCCCGAGGAGGTCGAAAAACGCAAGGAAGCGGAGCAGGAGGATGAGGATGTATGAGGCGTTGGATATCCATTGTGCTGTTCATTCTGGCCATTGGTCTGCTTTCCATCAGCACCTATTCCTTGATGGGAATGTATCAGGAGTATAAGCAGGCTGATGATCTTCATGACAGGCTTCAGCAAATCCACGAGACTGCCGAACAGCCGAAAGAAAACGCAGAACCCACAGTCCCCAAAGCTACTTCAAAGCCGTTTGTAACTCCGTCGCCGGAGGAAACTCCAACTGCTGAGACAGAGCAGCCCGCCCAAGAGAGAGTCATTGATGCCGGCTTGCTGGCGCTGCATGATGAGAATCCGGACTGCATCTATTGGCTGACGATCCCGGATACGGAAATCGACTACCCAGTGATGTTTCATCCGCAGGATAAAGATTATTACCTGCAAAGGGACTTCTACGGGGAATATTCCGGCAGCGGAACGCTGTATATGGATGAGGATTGCGACCCGGAATGGGGAGACAATCTTCTGATTTACGGGCATCACATGAACAACGGAACGATGTTTGCCACACTGGAGAATTACAAATCCAAAGAGTTTTATGATGCGCATCCGGAGATCATCCTGCAAACGCTGAACGGTGAGGAAACCTATCGCGTGATGGCAGCAATCACAACGCCGGTCTACACCGGACATGATTTTGCCTACTACAATTTCACGGTAACAGGTGACCCAGCAGAATATGAGACTTTCGTAAAGGAGTGCCTGTCGCGCTCCCTTTACGAAACGGGAGAGACCGCTGTCTACGGACGGCGGCTTTTAACTTTATCGACCTGTGAGTATTCACAGAAAAACGGGCGGATGGTGGTTGTGGCTGTCCGCGTTCACAACAAGGCATAAGCCGGAAAGGAAAAGAAATGGAACGTGAAAAACACCGCGCTGATACCCTGACAAAACATGCGGGCGGATACCATGCTGTTTCTCTTTCCGGAGGAAAGGATTCCACGGCAATGCTTCTTCTGATGATTGAGCGCGATATGCCGATTGACGTTGTGATCACAGCGGATACGGGCATGGAATTCCCGGAAATGTATGAGCATCTTTCACGCGTAGATAACCATTTATTCCAGGAACGGGGAATCCATCTGACGACGCTGCGTCACCCAAAAGGCTTCGAGTGGCTGATGTTCGATGAACCAAAGACAAAACCGAGCGGTTTGGAACGGCGGGAGCGCCTGGGCGTCCCGCCATATGGGAATGGATGGCCAGGAATCCGCGTGAGATGGTGTACCGGACAGTTGAAAACCCATCTGATCAGCAAAGAGGTCAACCGGCTCAAAGGTCAGTACAATGCTCTGCATTATGTAGGGATTGCCGCCGATGAGCCGAAACGCATTAAGGACGATCAGTACCCTCTGGTGGAATGGGGCATTACCGAAAAAGACGCGCTGAAAATCTGCTATGACCGTGGTTATGATTGGAGTGGCCTGTATGAAATCTATCACCGTTGTTCTTGCTGGTGCTGCCCCTTTCAGCGTATCGAAGAACTGAGAAGGCTCCGGCATTATCATCCTGAATTATGGGAGCGCCTGCTTGAAATGGACAAGCGGGCGCTTTCCCAATTTGGGAACAATCCGTTAGGGCAATTTCGTACCAACTGGACAGTGCAGGGATTGGAAGACCGGTTTGCAGCAGAGGACGCAAAGGAGCTAAACGAAGATGGCAGAGAGAAGGTATGAAGCCAGGGAGCGAACAGTTAAAAAGATGAGTCGGGATGGACTCACGGAGGAATCGCTTCGCACCGGGAATTCCCGGTCAGTGAGTATGAAGCCCGGAGCAGATGATGCCCTTGAAGACCGAAGACTCAAAAACCGCAAAGATTTGGCTGGTATAAGCCAGCAGGAAAATGGATCGCCGGAAGGAGGTATCAACCGTGATGAGCGATCTTCAGAGGGAAACCGAAAGAAGGTTCTCCAAAGAGATCAAGCGGATAGATTTCGCAAAACAGAAGACGAAGATGCCGGAAAACGAAAACCGTCTTTGCAGCATCAGGCGGCGCAGAAAGATTCCGGGGAAGAAGGAATCGAAGAAGCAGAAGAAAAGCTGACTTCGGACCATTCGGCCCGGATGAGCAGTATGCGAGGCCAATCAGCAGCCTTGACGGACACATCCGTTCGAGCAGCGGCAGAGCTGCGTCATAATCGCAACAAGAAGCAGGTTCAGAAATACGCCGCGAGTGCAAACCGAAAGAAGCGAACGGCAAGTGAATCTGTTCCGGATACGAGTTCACTATCTGAGCGAAAAGAAGAAATCAAAAACAGGCAGAAAAAGGAACGTTACAATCAGGAACAGAGAAAACAGAAGGCTGGCCGGCTTGCTTTTGACGATGAGAACGCCAACGGTGTTATGGTCGCCGGAAGCGGGGCTGGTATTGGCAGAAAAGCGATTGGAACGGCGGCAGGCGCAGCGGCGTTTGCCGCCCATGTCAAAGTACATGAGACGGAAGATGATAATGCAGCTGTTCAGGCAGCACATGCTGCGGAACGGTTGATGGAAGATTCCGCCCGGCGTACCGCAGGGAGCAGCTTTCGGACCGGAAAAACCAGAGACGAGAAGATCAGAGGAACCGCTGAAAATGCTGGACTTCATAAACTGAATTTTGGTGAAGGGACTGCAGAGACCGTTCCTGCAGCAAAGGCAGAGGCAGAAAAAAAGACTGCTGTCCGTAAGTTCTTTCAAAAGCAGCGGTATCGACGTATGTATGCCGCCGCGAAGCGAGAAGAGAAAACAGTTGAACAGGCGTACCGCGCGAGCCAAAGCTTTATTGCGAAGGCTGCAACGGTAGTCAGAGAGACGTTCCGAAGGAACAGCAAAGTGTTTCTTGGTCTCGGTATTCTCGGTGTCCTATTCCTGCTGATGGCCTCCGCGGTAACAAGCTGCACAGCGGTTATTCACGGAACCGGGAGCAGTGTGATTTCAACCACATATGCGTCCACAGACGCGGAGATCCACAACGTGGAAAACGCATATAGAAGTATGGAAACCGCATTAAACCGGCAAATCAACAGTATCCGGTCACGCTATCCCAATTATGACGAATTCCGATATCAGATTGATGAGATTTCTCACAATCCGTATCACCTGATTTCCTACTTTACAGTGAAGTACGGAGAATTCCGGCTGTCACAGGTAAGGGCTGAACTGGAAGAGATTTTCCATGAACAGTATGAGATCAGTACGCAGTCTGACCAGATCACGCAGACCCACACCAAAACTGTCCGCGTTGGGGGTTCTCTCGGATTTGTCGTTACAAGCGGCTATTGCAGCTGCCCAATCTGCTGCGGCCAGTGGTCCGGCGGGCCCACCGCAAGCGGCGTGTACCCGACCGCTAACCACACAATCGCGGTTGATGCCAATAATCCCTTTGTTCCCATGGGCACGCATGTTGTCATGAACGGGGTGGAGTACGTTGTAGAAGATACCGGAGCTTTTGCCCGATATGGCGTTCAGTTCGATGTTTACTATGACAATCACTCAACAGCGCTTGCTCATGGGCATCAGTCCTGGGAGGCATATCTTGCAGACAGCAACGGACGCAATGAGGTAGAGGTCACAACTACGGAAACAGTCAATCGACTGAGCGTAACTCTGTCAAATCATAATCTGGATGCAATCCTGCGGTCACGCATGACACCGAACGAAATCAAACGTTACGACATCTACAACAGAACCTACGGCAACCGGAATTACTTGTTTGATCTGAATACGCTGCCGGGATACGGGGCATACGAAAACTTTACAATCCCGCCGGAGGCACTTTCAGATGAACGGTTCGCAAGGATGATCCGGGAAGCGGAAAAATACCTTGGTTATCCGTATGTATGGGGCGGCTCGTCTCCTTCAACCAGCTTTGACTGTTCTGGATTTGTCAGTTGGGTCGTGAATAACTGTGGAAACGGCTGGAATTACGGACGGCTGAGCGCAGAAGGACTGCGGCGCGTTTGCGCCTATGTCTATCCGGAGGATGCAAAGCCCGGCGATTTGATCTTTTTCCAGGGAACGTATGATACAACGGGAGCCAGCCATTGCGCGATTTACGTCGGTGACGGGATGATGATCCACTGCGGCAATCCCATCCAATATACCAGCATCAACAGCGCATACTGGCAAAATCATTTCTATCAATTTGGCAGGCTTCCATGAGAGAGGAGGTTGTAAGGTGAACAAAAAACTGAAAAGACTGGTCGAAGATGAAGAATCCACCATTGCGAGAATCGAAGAGCTGCAAAATCTCCTGAAAGAGATTCGTATCAAGAGAAAACAGGAGGAAGATCTGGAGATCGTTCGCAGCTTCCGTTCTCTGAAGCTCGGGCCGCGAGAGCTGCTTGAAATTCTGAACGGAATTCAGGACGGGAGCGTTTTAATGGAGGCAATCCCGGAAACGGAGACGGAGAGTGAAGACTTGGAAAGCGGCCAGCCCGAAGCAAAGGAAGAAGAAACCATAACAATTACAGACGCAGATGAGGCGTCGGAAAGTAAGGACATTCATGACTAAAAAAATCAAGATGCTGTGGATATCATTCGTGGCTGTTTTCTGCGTAATGATGAGCAGCGTCACGCCTGCGTTTGCCTATGTTGACCCGGAATGGGAGCAGGGAAAGGGCCCGATGGAGATGGAAACTTCAACCCAGGAAGTTACGGTCATTGCGGAGCCTGTACCCACGGCATCCGTACCGGAGCAGGCGTTCTCCACACCGGGTAACGGTGATCTCGGAGACGCAATTACATCCGGTAAAAAGGACTTTTACACGATACATACCAAGAACAATAACACGTTCTATCTGGTGATTGACCATGCCGGAAGCGTGGATAACGTGTATATGCTCTCCATGATTGACGAGTATGACCTGGCGGGCTTTATTCAGGAAACCGAGAAACAGCCGGAAAAGCAACAGCAGATTGTGGTGCTGCCGGAGACAACGCCAAAGCCTCAGACGGAGCAGGTAGTAACGCCAGAACCGCAGAAGGAACCGAACTCCAATGTGATGACGCTGGTGATTTTTGCGGTAATCGGCGGTACAGCAGCCTTCTTCTACTTCAAGGTATATAAGCCGAGAAAGGAAGCGGAAGAGGTTGAATCCGAAAATATGGAGACCGGCGACGGTTTTGCTTATGAGCGCGAAGACAGCGAAGAAAAATAAACAGAGGGGACAGGCGTGAGGCGTTGAGCTTTGCGCCTGTTTCACGATATGGTAAGGAGGAAAACGATATGTATTTGGTTATCAGCGAGAAACCCAGCGTGGCACAGTCCATTGCCAAGGTGCTGGGTGCGTATAAAAAGGAAGACGGATATCTGGCGGGGCGGGATTGCCTCGTCAGCTGGTGTCTCGGGCATTTGGCGGAGTATGCAATGCCGGAAGCCTATGAGGAGAAGTATAAATCCTGGAACTTTGACGATCTCCCCATTATCCCGGAGAAGTGGAAGCTGGAAGTGGCGAAGGATAAGAAAACGCAGTTTTCCGTTCTGAAAAAGCTGCTTTCAAAGACTGATTTGGAATATGTGGTCAACGCCTGTGATGCCGGACGTGAAGGAGAACTGATCTTTAAATGGGTATACGATCTCTCCGGCAGTCGAATCCCCGTAAAGCGTCTTTGGATTTCGTCCATGGAAGACAAAGCAATTCTGGATGGATTTGCCCGCTTGAAAAGCGGCGAAGACTATAAGAACCTGGCTGACGCTGCGGTGTGCAGAGCGCAGGCCGATTGGCTGATTGGAATGAATGCTACCAGAGCATATACAAAGACCTATAATTTCCGACTGATTGTGGGAAGAGTCCAAACGCCGACACTGGCTATGCTGGTTGAGAGGGATGAAGAAATCCGGAGCTTCAAAAAGGAACAGTATTTTATTGCCCATATTCAGACCGACGACCTCGATGCTGTTTCGGAGCATATTCCTGACAAGCAGGCAGCAGAGAAAATGGCTGATCTGTGCGATGGCCAGACGGCGACGGTTACTTCAATCAGGAGAGAACAGAAATCAGTCAATCCACCGCGACTTTACGATCTGACTACGCTCCAGCGTGAGGCAAATCGACTGTTTGGCTTCACAGCGAAGCAGACACTGGATTGTGCGCAATCGCTCTATGAGAAAAAACTGCTGACATATCCGAGAACAGACAGTCAGTACCTGACCGAGGATATGGAAGAGGCGGCAGGAAAGATTGTCACGATACTGAAATCCAGTCTTCCATTTCTCTATGACAACGGATTTCCATATGATATGAAGCGGGTACTGAATAACAAGAAGGTTTCCGATCATCATGCGATTATCCCCACAGCAGAGATTGCAAAGATGGACGCGAACGGTCTTCCCGATGAAGAGATGAAAATCCTGATGATGGTTGCGACCCGGCTGCTCTGCGCGACGGCGCAGAAGTATCAGTATCTTTCCGTCAAAGCGGAGATCGAGTGCTGCGGGTATGTGTTTACTGCAAGTGGAAAAACAGTCACTTCTCCCGGCTGGAAAACTTACGAGGAAGCTATGAAGGGTTACTTCAAAACGGAAGAAGAAAAAGATGCCGATGACGAAAAAAGAGTACCTGATCTGACAGAAGGACAGGTAATCCCCGCTGTTAAGGGAAGGGTGAGCGAGCACTGGACGCAGCCTCCAAAGGCGTTCACGGAAGACAGCTTGCTGGCGGCAATGGAGCGTGCCGGGAACAGCGAGATGGACGATGATGTGGAGCGCAAAGGACTTGGAACCCCTGCGACAAGGGCAAGCATAATCGAAAAGCTGATTTCCAGTGGTTACGCTGCAAGAAAGAAGAGGCAGATTGTACCGACTGAGGCCGGATCAAAAATGACCGCCCTTATGCCGGACTACCTGAAATCCGTGCAAATGACGGCAGATTGGGAGAACCGTTTGCTCCTGATGGAGCGTGGCGAGACAACTGCCGATTCATTTATGACGGATATTACGGCCCTGGTTGATAAAATCCTCGTAAGCTGCAGGGAGATCCCAACGGATGTGCGGAAGCGCTTTTCCGATCCGGGGAAAGCATCGGATGAGATCGGGAAATGTCCAGTCTGCGGAGCTTCAGTACGAGAGGGCAAGAACAATTTCTATTGCGGGAATAAGGAGTGTTCCTTTGTGCTCTGGAAAGAAAACCGCTACTTAGCGTCTATGAAAAAGACCATCAATAAACGCATGGCGGCGGAGCTTCTTGCAAAAGGGAAAACACATGCAAAAGACTTTTACTCTGCCAAGAGCGGGAAAACGTTTGAGGCGGATCTTCTGATGGAGATTACGCCAGAGGGAAAGACCACGTTTCGGATGGAATTTCCCGTGAATAAAATGAAAAAGGAGAATAGCAAAAAATGATGGATATGCCAATGGAAGAATTGAAAGAACGCGTAATCAGCGCCATGGAGACTGCGGGATACAGCTATAACGCTATCGAGAGCGAGGAAGATTATCTGCGCTTTAACGGTGAGATGAGCCAAGTGGCTTTTGCTGATTGGAATGACGCGGCGGATTGGCTGGAAAACGCTTTTGTCGATGATCCGGAGCTTTGCGAGAGAATCGAAAATGCCTTGCACCCGGATGAACCCGATAAAATGACGGTGCTGGTGGTGGAGCCAAAGAAAGAGCCCTATGTCAAGACTATTGATACCGGGCTTGAATCTCTGCAGCATGAGGTTGGCGGCTACATTGAAGCGGTTTATCCATTCGCTGATCCGGTTGCATTGATTGTGAATGAGGAGGGGAAGCTGCTCGGGCTTCCCCTGAATCGGGCACTATATGATGACAAGGGGCACTTGTATGACATTACCAGCGGGACAATGCTTGTCGTTGGTCTCGGAGAAGAGAGCTTTACATCGCTGTCACCGGAGCTGATGGAGAAATACAAAACGGTTTATCAGCAGCCGGAACTGTTTGCCAAGATAAACGGAAAGATTTGTGTGCATCCGCTGAACGGCCTGTCTCAGAAAGAGGAGAAGCAGGAGGATAAGTCCCCCAAGAAAACCTCTGTCCTTGCTCGACTTCAGGAGAAGAAGGAAGAAGCCGCAAAGCTTAACCAGGGCCGACAGAAACCGGAAAAGACAAAAAGTGTGGAACGCTAAAAGCGCATGATAAATAATGGTTAGGATTCCTAACAAAAAGATGTTGCAATTTCCGACTCAATGGCGTATAATATCAGAGCTGGCAAAGGAGGAAGCCATGAAAATCAATGAAAAAATGAAGGAGCTAAGAACG
>CAZMXF010000017.1:0-20340 GCA_964570015.1 uncultured Oscillospiraceae bacterium
GAAAGCATATAAAAATCGAACCGGAGCAGTTTTACTACGACTGCGACCGGCTCGGTATGATTGTGTTTCAGGATATGGTCAACAACGGGGAATACCATTATGGAAGAGACACGGTTCTCCCGACTCTCGGGATCTGCAGACGTTCGGATCAACAACTGAACCATGATCCGGAAAGCAGAAAGCTTTTTCTGGAAGCCTTGGAAGAAACAGTCTGCCATCTTCAGAATCACCCAAGCATCTGTCTATGGACCATTTTCAATGAAGGATGGGGACAGTTCTGTGCGGATGAAGCGTATGCAAAACTCAGAGCCATGGACTGCAGTAGGTTTATAGACAGCACTTCCGGATGGTTCCGCCAAAGCCTGAGTGACGTCGACAGCCTCCATATTTACTTCAAAAGGCTGCACCTTGGAAGGGGGGATCGGCCGCAACTGCTGTCCGAATTCGGCGGATATTCTTATAAGATCTCGGAACACAGCTTCAATTTGAGGAAGACTTATGGATACCGGAAATATGATAATCGGGAGCAGTTTGTAAGGGGATTACAGGATTTGTATACTGAAGTGGAGTGCCTGGCAGAGGATGGGCTTTCCGGTGCAATTTATACACAGCTATCCGATGTTGAAGATGAGACCAACGGGCTGTTTACCTTTGACAGAAAAGTGTTGAAAGTCCAGGCGGACGAGTTGCTCCCGATCATGGAGAAGCTTACCCGGAACGACAATTAAAATGGAATAACATTTGAGGCAGGAAACATAAAGTTTCTTGCCTCTTTTGCTGGAGCCGATAGCAGGATTTGAACTGGCGGCCTCATCATTTTTGAGGCACCGCCAGAATGAAAACTAAAAAAACACTCAAAAACATTTTCCGATTTTGTCCACCGAATTATGATTGTTTCCCGCCCTCCTTTCTGATATACTTCTAATATATACTGACCGGGTTTACAGGGGTAAAAAAGACTTGTAACGGAGGACCCCAGACATGCAGAATATTGTGGGCAGAACAGAAAAGGTAAGGACAATCCGAAAACTGCTGGATAGCGGGAAAATGGTATATCTGGCATCGTTCTTCCTGGGTGGAAAGACGGTGCTGATGGAGCAGACGGCCAGCAGCATAAAAGGAACAGTCCTGAGATATAATGCAGAAAAGGAGGACTGGTATACGTTCTCTGAAAAAGCGAGGCAGTATCCCGATGCGCTGCTGCTGATCGATAACATTCAATGGCTGAGACTCGGACCGGAAGAAGAATCGTTTCGCACTTTTCTCGAGGATCACCCCAAAGGGCAAGGTATCATTATGGCAGGCAGAGCGCAGAGACCGGAATGCTTTCAGCGGTATATCATAAACGGCGAGCTCGCAGTACTCGGTATCGGGTTCATGCTGTTTTCCCAAGAGGAAATAGAACAGCTCTTTCTGTATTATGATATCAAGCTTTCTCCGGCGGATGCCACATGGCTGAAAAAGCGGACAATGGGCTGGGTGTTCCCGCTGAATTCCTTTGCTCAGAGAATGAGCACAGATCCGAACGTGACCATGGATTCGATCGAACCGGAGATAGCGCTGCTTCAGCAGCGGACATTCACCAGAGAGGCCATCGCCGCACTTCCGGAAGAATATCGCACCGCGCTGTACAATCTGTGTCCTTTCCCGGAGTTCTCGGCAGATATGGCGAGGATGCTGACCGGGCGGACGGACATGCCCCGCATCCTGCAGAGCATTGTTCAGAATACTTTTATGCTGCAGAATGATCAGCCTGAACAATTCCGCTTCATCCCGTTTGTTCAGAAAGCGCTGTTTTCCGAGATGCAGAATCAGTATACAAAGGACTATATCACCGGGCAGTATAAAAGGGCTGCGCTCTATTTCGAACTGACAAATGAGAATTCCAAGGCCATTTCGTACTATGTTATGCTCAATGATACGGAAAAAGTTAGAGAGCTTTTGATCCGCGATACGAGATCACGCCCTTCCAACGGAGATTATGTGGAGATGAGAGAGGCATATGCCCTTCTGCCGGAAAAGATGATTCTGGAATCACCGGAGCTGATGAAGGGAATGTGCCTCGTTGAAAGCCTGATGGGAAGGGCAGAGCAGAGCGAACGCTGGTATTCGGAGCTAAAAAGCTTCATGAGCAGGACAAATCCGCGTGTCGAGGAATACGCCACGGCCGAGGAAGCGCTGCTGTATCTGGATGTTTCCCTGCCGCACAGAGGCTCTTCCGACCTGCTGAGAAATCTTGTAAAAATCTCAAAGCAGAACAGGATGACCAGGTCAGGCTCATGGCGCGAGGGCTTCAACATAGCCGGCAACAGCGTCAGTCTGCTGAACGGCGGGAAAGATTTCAGCCGATGGGTTCCGCACGGCTGGACGATCTATAGGGTGGCCAGCCGACCGATCGAAGCCGCAATTGGACTGGGCGGAGCAGGACTCAGTGAAATCGCGATCGGTGAATGCGAACTGGAGAGCAATCTGAACGGCGATTACGAAAAGGCGCTGAACCATATTCTGCTTGGCATGACAAGAATCGCCTTTGACCTGGAGATACGTTGTGCCGTAAAGGGAATTCAGAGCAGACTGATAACGGCGGAAGGAGATATCTCCAGCGCGATCCGTTTGATGGATCATCTGCTGGAATCGCTTCCGGACTATGCGCCGAAGCGACTGAAAGAGAATATGCGTGTTCACCGGCTGACCCTGCTTCTGATGAGCGGAGAAACACGGGAGGCGCTGAGCTGGCTGGAAACGGAAGCACCTGACGAGGTGGACAACTTTGTCATTCTGGATCGATACAAGTACATGCTGAAGCTCAGACTGTATATCATCACGGGTCAATGGCATAGAACCCGTCTTCTGACCGCCAGACTCAGACAGTATTTTGAACAGTATGACAGGCCATATATGCGAGCTCAGCTGCATTTCCTGCAGTCGATCATAGAACGGAGACAGGGCAGTGAAAACTGGCACGTGGAAGCGGAAGCCGGACTTGCTCTGGCCAAACGGTACTGTCTCGCACGCCTGGTTGCAGACGAAGGTGCCGGGATTGTAGACATTCTCGCCGACCTGAAGCTGCCGAAGGAATCCTGGGAAGAGAGCGTGCTTTTGCTGACCAGACAGCAGGCCTCCTACTATCCGCTTTATATGAAATCATCCGGGAACCGCCGGGTCTTTACAGAAAGAGAACAGCAGGTCTATACCATGATTGCCGCAGGATACAAGAACGCTCAGATTTCGAGTATTCTCGGGATCGCGGAGCGTACCGTGAAGTACTATGCCAGCGAGGTCTACCGCAAACTGGGGGTGACAACCAGGGTGGAAGCAATCAGAAAAGCGGCAGAGCTCGGAGATACCAACCAATAAATAATCGTTATTGCACCTTCGGGCAATAGGCAAAAAAGGAAGAAGAGGGTATACTTTCGACCAGGAAAAAAGTGAGCCATTCCGAATTCCTTTTTGAATACAAAGCGCATATCTTATCAATCCTCAAGCAAAGGACGGAGTGCTCTCTTATTTCCGGAAAATCGGGGGAGAGTTCAGGTCTCTGCCTGCCTTGAGGTGGATAATGGGTACTCAAAAGGAATACGAGAAACTGCATGATCAGCTTCTTTCAGGGGAAGCTGGTCTGTCCGTTATTGGTCTCGGCTATGTCGGCATGCCTTTGGCAATCGAATTTGCAAAGCATATGCGCGTAATCGGATTCAACCATAACGAGAAGAGAATTCAGCAGTACAAAAACGGAATTGACCCGACCAATGAAGTCGGTAATGATGCCATCCGCAGTTCAACGGTGGAGTTTACTTCCGACGAAGCAAAACTGCGTAATGCCAAATTTCATATTGTTGCTGTCCCAACCCCGATCAACACAGATCATACACCGGATCTTTACCCGGTGAAAAACGCGTCCAGAATTGTCGGAAGAAACCTGACAAAGGGGTCTGTTGTTGTCTATGAGTCTACCGTCTATCCCGGGGTTACGGAGAACATCTGTGTCCCGATTCTTGAAGAGGAATCGGGACTTTGCTGTGGAAGGGATTTTAAAATCGGATACAGCCCGGAACGAATTAACCCTGGGGACAAGGTGCACACCCTGACCAGCATCAGAAAAATCGTATCCGGAATGGATGAGGAGACCTGCGAACTGATCAAGAAGGTCTATGACATCATCATCGAGGCAGGAACCTGTCCTGTGAGCAATATTAAAACCGCAGAAGCCGTCAAGGTTGCCGAAAACAGCCAGAGAGACATCAATATTGCCTTTATGAACGAACTGGCCATGGTATTCGACCGCATGGGGATTGATACAAACGAAGTCGTAGACGGCATGAACACGAAATGGAACGCCCTCGGATTCAAACCCGGTCTTGTGGGGGGCCATTGTATCGGCGTCGATCCGTATTATTTCATCTATGAAGCGGAACAGCTAGGGTACCACAGCAAGATCATTCAGAACGGACGGATGGTCAACGACGGGATGGGTGCTTATATTGCGGATAAAACGGTAAGAAAAATGATCGAAACCGGCCTGGCACCCAGAAAATGCAGGGTAGTGATTCTGGGTATGACCTTTAAGGAAAACTGCCCGGATGTGAGAAACAGCAGAGTAAACGACATTGTGAAAACACTGGAAGAGTACGGAATCAAGCCGACGATTGTTGATCCGTGGGCAGACCGCGAAGCAGCGAGGAAAGAATACGGCGTGGAACTGACGGCTCTGGAAGATGTCAGGGATGCCGACTGCGTGATTCTGGCTGTGGCACACAGGGAGTTCCAGAAACTTGGGGTGGATGGGCTGAAAACGCTCTATGGAGACAGGCAGACGAAGATTCTGATCGATGTAAAAGGAATGTTTGATCTGAATCAGTTGAAAAAGACAGACATCAGATGGTGGCGCCTTTAAGATATGCGGCCAACAGATGAATCAGGAAGAGGATAAACGGAAAATGAGCGAACAGTCCGGCCTTCACAGCCGACAAAATTATGATCGCTTCGTCGAAGACTGGTATGAAACGGTCCTTCGCGAGTCGAAAAAATGGTGCCGCAATGATGAAGCGGCGCATCTTCTGACGGAAGCAGTACTGAATGACTGCCGGCAGAGATTTGCAACGAAAAAGCCCCCGTCCGAGCCGGAATACTATCTCAAAGCCCAGGTGTGTCTGGTCTACAGCATGACGGGACAGAGTATCGAAAGACTGAAAAGTTATATTCTGGATCATCCGTTCGTAGAGGAGACTCAGGCGCCGGAAGAAACAACCGATTCAGAAGATGCAGCAGAAACGGACGCAGTGCCGGACCTGGAAACCGGCACAACAGCAGAGCATGAAAAAGCACAGCCTCCGGATGAAAGCGCTGAGGGGGAAACTGCCTGCGTCGAAGAGAAGCCCGATATCATGCTTCAGGGAAAACCGGATACGTTCTTCGATCCGAACCGGACAGCAATATGGAGCCCGGAGGGCGAAAAGAACTCACATATTATTGAGGAAATAGTCATTGAAGATGATGATGCGGATGAGGATGAACGTTCTGTCGGACTCTCGTTCTTCAACTCGATTCTGTTTATTATGACAGCCGCATCAATCGTGTTCTTCTTCTATGAAACCGGTGTGATACAATTCTTACTTCGATAAGGGACGGATATATATGGGAACACTTGACCGTAAAAACCTGAAGAAAACTTTCGGGCATTATAAAGCATCCGATGTGGATCGCTACCTGGACGCTGCAGAAGAAGCAATTTCGGACTGGGACGGACAGAAAAGAGAACTCACACAGGAGCTTAAAAAAACCAGGACTGAAGCAGAGACAATGAAAAACGCCGCAGCTCAGATCACGGCGGAATTGGAGAAGTCTGAGGATTCCGTCCGTGTTCTGCGTGAGCGAAACGACAGGTTGGACATGATGCAGAGACAGTTTGAGTCGCTGTCAGCCAGGAATGAACAGCTTGAGGCCCGGAACAGGGAGCTTATGCAGAAGCTGGAGGAACAGCTGACGGAAACCCGAAACCTGAGCCGGAAGCTGGAAGACAGCAGAATGGAGATGGACAGTGTCAGGACCGAACTGGAGGTCGCGAATTCTCAGACAGTGATTCTGGGCAATCGTGTGGCCAGACAGCAGAGAGAGCTTGAGGAGAGGGAGCGCCTTCTCCAGATGGACCCTGTAGGAGAGGCCAACGAGCGGGCTGAAATGATCGTTCAGAATGCGATGAAAATGAGCCGACAGATGCTCGACGATGCGGAAAACGTACGAACGAGAGCATTTGCGGCAGTACGTTCAGCCTATTTCAACACTATGGATTTTCGTCGCGAGATCGAAGGAAAATTCATCCAGCTGGAACATGACCTGGATCGTTCCGTCGGTGCACTGCGTATGATCGATGTTCAGGATCCCGGACCGGACTATGTTCCTGATTATGTTCCGGACTATGTCCCGGAGGAAGTATTGTGACTTGCTTAAGAAGGATTATTGCGATCGGTCTGATACTTGCCGCAATGCTGGCTCTGGCGGGCTGCCGGGTGCCTCAGTTCCGTGAAAAAAAGACGGAGACAGTTAAGGTTCCGGCTACTCCGGAACCGGAGATCACAGCAGCCCCCGTGCCGGTACTCAGCGGTGTTGAAACCGACCGAAAGGTGATTTCCCTCGTTTTTGAGGGATACACGGACACGACCACTGTGGAATCAATCGCCAATGTGCTGAAAAAGAACAGCGTTCAGACGGTTTTTTTCATCTCCGGTGTCACGGCAAACGAACAGCCAGAGTTGTTGAGACGCCTGGTTAATATGGGTTTTTCCATTGGAAACTACGGTATGAACGGGGCAAAAAAACTGGAAGGGTATTCCGCGTACGAAAATTCCAGACGATTCAGCCTGGCGCAGCAGGAAATAGAGAATGCCTGCGGTGTAAGACCGAGACTGATTCGCTGTAACGGAACAGTCCTCACAGAGGGTGTGCTTCGAGCCGCCGGTTCCGCAGGACTCGAGGCCGCCGTACAGCCCACGGCATATGTGAACTACAGAAGTTTCAAGAACCGCGAAGACGCGGATATATTTGTTTCAAACCTGCTGAGAGGGAGCATCATATCGGTTAAGCTCGGCCAGGAACTGGATCGGGACGAATACGGAGACGTCGGAGAGATGCTGGATGAGCGCCCGGCGATTGACCCAAGTCCCGGCATCCGCTGGGAATGGAGCACAGAGGAAGAAAAATATGCGAATCTGCCTGAAGCGGTTGGCTGGCTGATCGAGGCACTCCGGGCTGCGGACTATCAGATTGTGGGCCCGGAGAAGCTTCAGTCCGAAGCGAGGCCCATTCTGGTCAAAACCCGGGAACTGGATGCAGAAGAAAAAAAGCTGCTGGATGTAGGATCTTATCTGGGACCGGTAACAAATGAAGCTCTGTCTTCCGGGAAATTCAGAAAAGCGGAAGACGCCGACTTTGAGAATTTGGTTTTTGTCGGTGACTCCGTGATGGAAGGTCTTGCAGGCTATGTCGAATGGCGGAGAAAAGAAGAGCCCGGTTTTTTGGGTAACGCAACGTTCATTACTGATGATCGGTTTACCGTCGAACGGCTGATTGAACCTGATGAAGAGGGCTGGGGGCTCGCATCAGCGCTCAGAGAAGCAGGAGCAAAGACAGTCTGCCTGAATCTCGGCTTTTCCAATAAACTGAGTTACCGGCAGGAGAACCATCTTGCCAACTACCGCCTTCTGATCAGAAATATCCGGCAGGAGAACCCGGACATAAGGATCATTATTCTTCCGATCCTGCCGAAGGTGACGGGACGAGCAGGGATATCCAACGATTATCGCTTCCGAATGAATCTGATGCTGTGTAAAATGTGCCGGGAGTACAATCTGGATTTTGTGGACATCGCCTGGCCGCTCCGGGATAAAGGTGGTGGATTGCGAGAAGATTACTGCCTGAACCTGAACACAAGCGGGACCCAGCTGAATGATACAGGATGCGAAGTCCTGCTGGAGTATTTGAAAAAATCGTATCCTGACTGATACGGAAAAGCTAATGATATCCCGGAAGGTACAGAGATGAATAAAACAAAACAAGAGAAAGACTATATTTTGCACGAAACCAGGGACAGGCGGCTTTTTCCGCACGTCCCTGATCCGAACGGAATGCGAAGCAACGTGAGCCGACGTGATGATCATCTGCAGGATAAACGGCCGGCCTATGCGGAGTATGCCGGTGTGCGTTACGAGTCAGAAGTAGATGTGACGATCAACACCAGTAAAAAGCGAATGCGGGCGAAAAGCGTCAATATTTCCCAGACAGGCATGCTCCTTCGTCTCGCGGAGGGGTTTGGTATTGAAGATCTCGACAGGGATCAGAAGGTCAAACTTGACTTCCGGCTTGAGGAAGGAGACCTCCAGGAGGGAACGGAAAAACACTACAGGAATATTTCTGCCAGGGTGGTCCGGCTTTCACCGGGTTCACATGCGGTAGCTGTTCAGTTCCACAAGCCGCTGTATAAAGAGCGACGTTCAAAGGACAGTATCCTGTTTGTGGTTGCGACGGTTTTCCTGTTCCTCTGCACGATGGTCATTATGATGATGAGGGTAGAGAGTATCCGTTATTTTGCTGTGAATCCGTGGCTTTACGGGTACAGTATCATGACCGCGCTCTTCCTGCTGTCCCGTTATCTGTTCGGCAGCTTCTACCGACAGGTCCCGGTCGATCCGGAATATACGCCAAGTGTGACAGTCGTAATTCCGTGCTTTAATGAGGAGACCTGGATCAGAGAGACGATCCTTCGCTGTGTTGATCAGGATTATCCTTTGGACAAGCTGGAGATCATCATCGTCGATGACGGTTCAACGGACCGATCCGTTGAGATGATCAAGCAGACGGTAAGAGATATGTGCGCAGAAGGGAAACAGTACTGCATTGAAGAGCGGGTTCGGGTTTTCCTGCAGAAATACAACCAGGGCAAACGTGAAGCAATGGGAATCGGGATCCGCAATGCCCGGACCGAGCTCATCGTTTTTGTGGACTCCGACAGCTTTCTGCATCCGAATGCGATACGCACATTGGTGCAGCCAATGAAGGACCCGAAGATGGGGGGCGTTACCGGCAGAACAGATGTCGCAAACGTCTATACAAACTGGCTGACGAAAATGCAGGCAGTCCGATATTATATCTCGTTTCGGATCATGAAGGCGGCGGAGGCCTACTTCGACTCCGTCATGTGCCTGAGCGGACCGCTTTCCTGCTATCGCCTGTCGGTTGTGAAAGAAGTATTTGATAAGTGGATCAATCAGAGATTCATGGGACAGAAGGCTACGTTCGGTGATGACAGAAGCCTGACCAACTATGTTGTGGAGCATTACAGGACTTCTTATCAGGATGCCGCAATCTGCTCGACCATTGTCCCGACCTCTCAGAAACAGTTCCTGCGGCAGCAGATGCGCTGGAAGCGCTCATGGCTGAGAGAGTCTTTGCGAGCATGTGCTTTTATGTGGAAGAAACAGCCTTTTATGGCCCTGTCTTTCTATATTGGTGTCCTGGTTCCCCTGATCGCGCCGATCATCGTGCTGTATAACCTGGTCTATATCCCTGTGGTCAGGCACGTCTTCCCGGCTACCTTTCTGACCGGTATTCTGATGATGTCGCTTATGATGTGCTTTGCACAGCTGATATTAAAGAAAAGCAGTCTGTGGATCTACGGTTTCCTGTTCTGCATCTATTATGAGGTCGTTCTGCTCTGGCAAATGCTGTGGGCATGGATTACTTTCTGGGTGAACGACTGGGGTACGCGCGGCAAAGGCAAAAAGCGCAGTGCCGAAGCGCTCAGAAACACGGTTCCCAGGGAGGCGGAGAATTATGGATGAAGCAAGGCTTCACAGGAAAAATACCTTTAAGATCGTACGCACCGTTCTGGAAGTCCTGGTCATCTTCGCAGTTGTATTTGCTGCAGTACATGCGCTGTACCGACGCCACGTGGAAACGGAAACTTATGCCGGAAGACTGCAGAACCAGACTCTGATCTCAGACGAAGAAATTCTGGCAGGGTATGAGAGCGTGGGACATGTGAGCGGACCACATTTCATCGCCATCTCTTACAACGGACTGACTGACGTCGTCCGCGAAGGGGGAAAGATCGTAACGGTCGGTTCCTATGAGGAGCAGATGCAGGCCCTGAAGGCCTCCGGATACCAGACGATTACCCACCAGGATGTAATCAATTATTACAAAAACGGCAGTGCGCTCCCTGAAAAGGCAATGCTTCTGATTTTTGAGGACGGAATACTCAATACAACAGAACTTGCACAGCCCGCGATGATTGCCAACAACTATATCGCCACGGCCTGCACCTTCGCCGAGAACCTCTCAGATACTGAAGATCTGTATATCACGGCTGACGGGATCAAAAAGCTGAATAAAACCACATACTGGGAAACAGGATCCAACGGCTACCGGGTCAGCTACATCAATGTTTTTGACCGGTATGAAAATTACTTCGGAGAGCTTAGTACGCGGGAATTCCTTGCCGTGCATGATTTTCTTCGCCGTGACTACAATCACTATCTCATGGACTTTATCCGGGATGAAAACAGGCTTCGCACCGAAAGTGAGAGCGCAATGGAGGAACGTATTGCCTGGGACTATGAAAAAATGGAGGAACTATATCAGGAGAACATCGGTTATGTTCCTTCCTTCTACCTGCTGATGAACTCCAACACAGGCGCATTCGGAAACGATCCGCTGGTCAGCCGAAAGAATGCGGAGATGATCGAACGCATTTTTGAGATGAACTTCAACCGGCAGGGCAGCTGCCTGAATACGCGGGATTCTTCCATCTATGACCTCTCACGTCTGCAGGTGAGACAGTATTTTTCCACCAACCACCTGATGATGAGGATCTGGGATGATACCGGACATCATGTGATGTTCTGCCTGGGCGACCAGAGTAAGGCGGAGGACTGGACAAGGACGGAAGGGGTCACGGAGTTTACGGATGACAAAATCATCGTAACATCTTTGCCCTATGGACAGGGAGAGCTCCTGCTGAACCGGGAACTGCCGCGAAATCTGGAGCTTGCCGTGCGTCTTCAAGGCAACACGGTCGGCCAGCAGGCTGTCGTGCTGCGCGCGGACGAAAATGGGGAAGGCGGTGTCACTGTCAGGCTGCACAACAATGTGCTTTACATTGAAGATGATGACGAAGCGATGCCTCTTCTGAAGGTGGATCTCTTTGAACTGGACGGCGGACCCTTCGTTTCGGAAGCGGAGGAAGAACTGAATGGGCTGATTGCCCTTCAGAACGCCATCATCAAGTATGACGAGGATGAAGCCAGGATCCTTGAGGCTGAAAAGGAACTCGAGTTGCTGAACTCGATCCGGGCGCCCGGCCTTGATGATGGGGCAGCGCCGTATATCCCGGAGCTGGACATCGATGATGAGGACAATCGTGAGCTCCGGATTCGTCTGGAAAACAATACGATTTCCTGCTGGGTGGACGGAATCCAGGTTGCGGATAAACTGAGCATTTCCGCTAAGGGCGGGAACAGACTGTTTCTCCAGGCAGCTGTCACGCGGGATGATGAACGTTTCAGCCAGACAAACCTGAGTGATGATGTATACGATGGGATTTTCACCCAACTCAGTATCTCCGATCTGAACGGGGAAGCAGCATTTACCTATGCTTCCCGACTGGTGTCGGAGAACGGCAGTGAGCTTCTTGACAGCGTGCTTACCTGGATCGGGAGGTTGCTGGGACATGAGTGAGTTGAAAAGCAGCTGGACAAGCCGGTTCAGGAAACAGCTTGTTCTTCTTCTGGTAATTCTTTGTGGGCTTTTATCCTGTTTGGGAGTAGCATATGCCGAAAATCGGGAGACTCAGAAAGCCCTGTCCGGGGAAGAAATTCCGGCAGCAGGAAGCCGGACCAGCGCCGCAGAAGCGGAAAGACAGAAAAGGGAAGCGGGATACGGCGCGTGGCTGACTTATTGGGACGCCGTGCCTGCACTTCTCGAGCAAGCACAATTTGGAGACAGACTGGAGGAGCTGGTCTGCTTTGAGGTCTTCTTCGAGGAAAACGGAGACTGGCTGATCCCGGATGAAACCCGAATGATGCTCGACGCTCTGAGAGAGAGCGACACGATGGTTTACGTCTCACTGGTAAACGACGTGCAGATGGCTGACGGGACTGTCATTCAGAAATCAGCCGATCTGCTGGAACAGATTCTGTCTGATCGGAAGGCACGTTCTGCGCATATTGCTCAGATTATGGAGCTGGTCGATCAGCTGGACATCGGCGGTATTGAGCTTGACTATGAGAACATGAAAAAAGATACCCGCCTGTGGGAGCTCTATGCAAAGTTTCTGGAAGAGCTTTTCCCGATTCTGGAACACAACGGAGTTCGGCTCCGGGCAGTGATGGAATGCCAGGCTCCTCAATATGCAGAGTTTCCGGCTGGCCCGGAATACATCTGCATGTGCTACAATCTTTACGGCTATCACAGTGGTCCGGGGCCGAAGGCGGACGGAGCCTTCCTGGAAAAACTGGGCGAAAGCTGGAAAAGCGTTCCCGGCGAAGTACGTATGGCTTTTGCCACAGGAGGCTTTCTTTGGGCAGACAATAAAGTCGTCAAGGCGATGACTGAGGAAGCAGCAGCGGAATATCTGGAACAGGAAGGCATTATTGCAGCGCGCGATGCCGGGAGCGGTGCATTAACTGCCGGATTTCAGGGCGATCAGGAATACTCCGTCTGGTATGCAGACGGGGAGACACTGGCATGCTGGAGAGATACTCTGCAGCTCATGGGATATCGGCATTTTGACATTTTCAGACTTGGCGGGAACTGCGACACAAGTCTTTCGGAGTTCTTGAAGAAATAAATACGACGCAGTATTGCGGAGGAATTTATGACCAGAGCAATTAAAAAACAAATCTTACTCACAGCAGTATATCTCCTTCTCATCGCGGTTTTCCTGGGCGGCGGACTCTACCTGAAGCGGAATCCGATCTCGTGGGAGGCGTGGATCAGCAGCCCGGACGAGACGCTGGAGACTGCTTACATACCCTATGACTCGGCGGCGGTGAACGCGTTCGACAATGATGCAGGCACGGGTATGACCGGCGTAACGTCCGGAACCGCTTTATCCCGCTTCTATACGACGGCGCGGGCGAGCGTTTTCACGTTTTCCGGAATAGGCAGCGAAGAAGAACTGAAGGGCGTATTGAAAGCGCTGAAGGAAAACGGCAACACGGCTACGTTTTTTGTGACCGTCGGGGAACTCAGCCAGAAGGCGGACCAGATCCATATGATCCGCAATGCCGGGCAAAGCCTCGGAATCTCAGTTCAGCCTAAGGAAAAAAGTTCTGTGCAGCAGCTGCTTGCAGAGATGAATGAGGCAGCTGATATTCTGAGGAGTGAGTATGCGGTCTGGGAGGAGATTTTCGTTCGCCCGGCCTACGGAAACCCGAGTTCCGCGATGCTGCGGGCATCAGAACAAGGCGGATTCAGAATCCTGACAGAGCTGAAAGAAGCTGTTCCGGACAGCGTTGCCCGGATGAGCAGTGCCGACGAAGCGATGGAGGCTGTTTTTACTGAAGATGAAGGCGCGATCCAGAGGGGAGAAATCGTTCATTTTCAGATGGGTCTGTTCCAGTATGACGATACCCTGCTGGGCAGCCTGGTCGGGAGAGTAATCTCGGAGAAGTGTATTTATCCTGTGATATCTGCTGCAGCAATGGCGGAGGATACGGAATCAATGTACTCTTACCCGGTTCCCGAAGGCATGATCCTCCAGGCAGTCAAAGATAAGATTTATCACGGACATCTCAAAGGAAAGACACCGGAAGAGGTCTTCGAAGTCATCCGTGAGGGTTATCTCGGAATTAATTGGGTCAGCAACAGACTGTTTCTTCCCGGCTTCAGTGAGGCAGAAGTGGAGCGCCTGGACCATTTCGGAATCGTCGGCAATGACGAAAACTACGTTTTCCTCACATTTGATGACTGGGGTACTGACAGAACGGTGGATGAGCTCCTGCGCGTTTTGGAAAAACACGATGCCACGGCAACGTTCTTCGTGAGGACACAGTTCGTGGAAAACAACCCGAATCTACTGCGGGCGATCGCAGAGGCCGGTCACACCATTGGCGATCATTCACATCGACACCTTCCGCTTTCCAACGAGGATACGGCGACCAGCTTCAGTGAATTGAGCGAAGCACAGTGTCAGGAACTCGCAGATGATCTGGTGGAAAGCTACCAGACTTTGCAGAAAGTCATCGGTGATCTGAAGGATCAGGAGGGGAAACCGTCCCTCAGTCTGCTTTTCCGTCCGCCGACCCTTGCTGTCGGCCGAAATGGCCTGGAAACGGTATTCGACTGCGGCTTCACTCATGCTATTGCAGGATACTATACAACCGCAGACTACAAAGCGACTGATGCGGGAGCTCTCATGCGGACATTGAAACAGACAATCCGATCAGGAGCTGTATTTGTAATGCATTTTTCCGACAACGCGGCCTATACAGCCGAAGCAATCGATATGCTGCTGACCGAGTTGGAGAAGAATGAAAGCGAATTCCGTTTTGTGGGTCTGAATGCAGTCTACTGAAGGAAATAAAATCCTTGGATAAAACGACTGAATTGTTCCCGTTATAAAAAATAATCAACTACCCGCTTTGCGGGTGGTTGATTATTATGCTTCACATTGAAAATCCCGCCCATTACTCGATGGGGTACTGTTAATTGGAAAAAATGCTTATCCGAGCATAGTGGGATAGATAGTGAGCTGCTGGCCTACTCTGAGCATGTTCGGATCCTCCATGTTGTTCCAATGGGCAACCTGCATGAAGTTGACGCCAAAGCGAGAGCCGATTCCGATCAGAGTATCTCCGGAAGCAACAGTGTAGACAATGTAATTTCCATAATCGACATAGCTTCCATTGGCATAAGGGGAGCCGCCGCTTACGTTCTCAAGTTCTTTTTCAGTGTTGATGGTCATTTTTATGAGCTCCTTTTATCATTTATTTTTTATGTATTTTTATTATATCACAAAGCCATCACAAAAACATCACACATCATAGAGGCAGAAGGGGACAGCGGTAGTGCTCGCCGCCTCTCAGCACGAGCCGCCACTTCGGCCTTCTCTTGCTCCCTTCGGTCAGCAGTAGTTGCTCACCGCTCCGCTTTTGCGGTTCTGATGATCTTTATTCTTGCCTCATTTGTCCAGTAAAATGGATTTTGAAACCTTCTGCAGTCTGGTTTCTAGAGTATAGTTTAAAAAATGAAAGATAACATGTACACAATCTGTACGCAACTGATATAGCTCAAGAATAAAGTAGAGCAAAAAGTTATGAAAAAGGTCCGTTTTCCAAAGAAAACGAACCTTTTCTGGAGCTGATAGCCAGATTCGAACTGGCGACCTCATCCTTACCAAAATGGCCGAAAAGTTCCCAACGAGTATCTGCTCATACCAACCGATTAGTCTAAAAATCCAATAATTACAGGCATTTCTAGCACTCTGACATGCCATCCAGTACCAACGAAAACCGGCAAAAAGTACATAAAAATTGCTCACTTGTTAGAAAAAAGTAAGAAGAAATTACAGCTCAAACCTCTCAACAGGAGCGCATCCCACCGCTCTAGCTGGTTCGGTCAAGTTTGCGCACGTCCACTGCGGAGTTAAACTCCTCGCAACCTCAGAGTTTAACTCCTTCGTTTGCGTTCGCTTTATCGGTCGTCACCTGCTTCCGCTCACCGGTAGTCTGTTTTCATGTCTCCTGCGTCATGCGGAGAACAGACTACTTCAGTCCGTTCTTCGCTTTGTCAGATTCAGCCTGTGTCTCCGCTCGCTCCACATCGAGCGCACTTGTGTGCGCCCCTTTTCGGCCTCGTCCGTAGACTTCCCCCGGCGGCTGTGCAACGGGGGAGAGCACAGCTCGCCTTGTGCGTCCCCGGAAGCCCCGTGCAGATCGGCGCGCTCTCCGTATCGCTCGCTGCCTGGTCCCCCTTCGCCGGCACTTGGTGCAGCGGAAAGGTTCTCCGCGTGGGGAGGCTCGCTGCTCCGGCGCGTCCAGCTCTCGCATCCTTCCGGAGAATCATTCGATCTCCGCAAGCTCCGACCGAATGATTCTCCTCCAGTCGCGTCCGCGGCCGGCCTACGCCGCTCGCAAGGTGGGCTCGCCGCTGTCGGCACGGCCCGCTCCGCTTCCTTTCGGAGATTTTTCGACTTCCGCAAGCTCCACCCGAAAAATCTCCTTCAGTCAGCCCTGCGGCCCGGCCTCTGCAGGCTCGCCTAGTTCCGCTGCGCTCGGCGTGCTCCAGTAATCTGCTCTCCGTCCTCCTGCGTCGGCTAGGAGAGCAGATTACTTCCGCCCGCTAGTCGCTTCGCTCAAACCTCTTTCGGTTTTTTTCAGGTCGCTTCGCTCCCTCAAGTTAACGGGTCGCTACGCATCGTCCTGCGCTCCGGCAGAATCAGATTTGCCCTTCGCAGGCTCCGGTCAAATCAGATTCAGCCTCCGCTCCGGAACTCGCTTCGCTCCCTTCGTTTAAGCGGTAGGCTCGCCGCTGTCGGCTCGGCCCGCTCCGCGTCCTTCCGGAGTTTTTTCGACTTCCGCAAGCTACAGCCGAAAAATCTCCTCCAGTCCGCCCTGCGGCCCGGCCTCTGTAGGCTAGCCTGGTTCCGCTGCGCTCTATTCTCAGCGGGTATTTCCGCTCGCTCCACATCGAGCGCGCTGCTGTGCGCTCCCGGAAGCCCCGTGCAAAACGTTACCCCGGTGGCTGTGCAACGGAAGTAAGCACAGCTCACCTTATGCACCCCATGAGGCCCCGTGCAGATCGGCGCGCTCTCCGTATCGCTCACTGCCTGGCTGCCTCTGATTCTACCTGTCTGGGATAGTTAGAGCCCCAGATGGATCGCGCGGCGGCTGTCCCGCATATGGGAGAAAACGGCTCGCCGCGCTGGCTGGTCGCCTCTATCGGTACATGGGTACATTACTGACCATAGCCGCATAAAGAAGCACTTGTTCTCAGCACCCATTTATGATACTCTTTATAAAGTAAAGCTTTTGCGGGCAGGGGGTGAGAAGATGAGCATGTATGATCGGGAATGGTATAGAAACCATATTACCGAAGAACAGAATATAGACAAGCCAAAGCAAGCGGAACAACATCGACGTGCAGGCAGTCAGCGCACCCCACCACACAGACAATCTGCCCGTACCCAGAACACAAAAAAGAAGATACTCGAAGCCATTCATTCCCTGCCAGGGCGGAAAAGAGTCATCACAGACTACAGCATTCAGGACGGCAAAGATCGAGCCTTCTTTGACTATATCGTTATTCATGAAGCCGGTATTTTCGAGATCCAGCTCTATGATCAATACCGCATTGTCAGCGCAGACGGCAGTCATCGTTACTGGACCGTTGAGGCCTATGATAGTCCGGGAGTCTCCTATGTGCAGGAGTTCCCGACCCGTAAACTGGAAAAAGACAGTTATGTACTTGACCAGTATATCCGGCGTTTCGCCCATGTAAAATCCTTCACATATGCCGTCTTTCCCGATGATGCAGGTGTACGCAATGCCAGCACCGTCAATACGGATCAGGTTCTTGCGGCATCTGAGCTCTCCAAAACCCTGAAGAGTGCAGCCAATCACTATGGACACGCCTACAACAATGATGAGATCGATAAGATCTATCGAGCCCTCCAGAACAGCTCAGCATCTTCCAGAGGCAAACCTGTCCGAAAACAGACGAGACGTCCGAGAAAGGGAGTACGGATCGCTGGCGCTTTGATCATGCTCATTCTTGCCGTTGTGGCTATACTTGTCGCTGAAACTGATATTTCACAGCGTGCCGTGAAAACGATTGAAAGCATCACAGAAAGATTCAAAAAAGAAATTGTCCCCATACCTGGCAATGCTGGAGATGTTGTGATCACCATTCCATCGTCCTATACGGAGCCTGGATTGAGCCAGACTGAGTGTGATCAGATGGCTTCACGATATGGCGCCAGATCCATCAGACTGAACCAGGATGGATCAATGACCTGGACTGTCAGCAGTACTCAAAGAGATCAGCTTGTTGCCAATCTTGCCGCAGAGTATACAGCGGATTTGAAGAATATCGACAAAAAGCAGGGAGTTCTGCATTTTGTATCCGCTTCAGCCAATGACGATTTCTCCGAGTACATGGTTGTTGTCAACAGTCTCGAAATGAGCCAGCATGAAAAAGCACTTGCTGGTCAAATGATCCGCTGCGGTGAACGTTATGCATTGCTCAGCGGAAAGCAGGCAGGTAATGTGAAAATCCTCTTTATGAATCAAAATGGGCAACTGGTCCGGACAATAAATTCCAATTCATAGGAACTGTAACCAGTTTCCTGTTTCCAATCTCCACCTGAGTGACACCTCTGTCATCTGATTTCCATAACCATCCTATATCCCATTATTATTGCCAATAAGGGAAGTTATGGAAAGACCTGACAGAGGTGTCACATTCTTCATATGAAGTGTATCCCTTGTAAAAGACCTGTTTCTGTGGTATTCTGTACACAAGCAAGGGTACTGCATAACGGCCGGCGGTTAGTCACACCACCCGAGAGGGGGTGAGGCGATGCCTATTACTGTGACGTTTCATATCTTCGGATATGTGATTACGCTCCATGTAAAAAGCGAGAACCGCCACCCTGCCCGGTGACGGTTCAAACAATGAACTAATCCGACGTTAGGGCTAACCGCTAGTCGCAGTACCCTTGTGTTTATTATAGCAGACTGTCGTTTCTTGTCAAGATTTATTCTGATGTGTTTATTCTATGATATGCGAAGGGGTGACTTTTGTCAACTTTGATTTCATAATTCGGGCTGGCCGGAAATGATGCTGCTGTGCACCTCATGCAGGGCTCCTCGGGAACTTCCTAATGAATAGAGAAAGGGAGTGGAGCATCTGGGCCCACCTGAACCTGGCATTCCTCCGGCCGACCGGCGCCCCGGAACCTCCGACACCTTTTCAGCGGTGTGACCCGCAGTGCCGGATTCACGCCAGGGCGTGCGACTGCTGCTATGCGACCCGCTCCGCTCTCGCATCTGCTTATCTGCACGTAACAGAATATCAGCTAAGGCCTTGCCGGATCTCCTCCTGGATTTTTCTGGGCAGTCTTCTATTTGTTATCCAAGATCTTTAAACGGGTTTGTAATCTCTACTTTCTGCCCCAAGATACTTACACCATCAATCTTTCGCAAGTCTATCGTCGAGCCCAGATTAGAATATAGAGTCACAATTCCATTTTCGTAAGGCGTGCTCTCCGAGGGACTTAATTTGACCCGCGTTCCGTCTTCCATGATCAGCGCAGAGCCATCCAGTACCTGATTATAAACGGCCAACCATTCCAAAAGCAGCTCATACCCGCTGCGGAAAGCTTCGTCATCATCTCTCGGCAGGTCGAAGATCAGATCAACATCTTCATGCGTAACATGCCACTCCACCTGGTTTGCATAGATTTTGACACCAAGTACCTGAAGCACCTTATCACTTGCAGGAGCCTGAATCTGAATCTCTTTCTCGCTGAAATCGGCAGCGATAAACTCTGTATCAGCAATACTTATGGGGATTGTACCATAATCACGAAGGCATACCGGATCATAGCGCGCCCAATACTCTTCAATTGGCTCATCAAATGAAGTAGACAAAGAAGCAAGCTCGATGATCTTCACATTCATATAGACCGGTTTGTTCCAGTCAATAGGATCGGAACTGATCAGAAACTCTGTTTTAAGCATCAGACTCTGCGTGTCAGCATCGTAATACTTTTCCAGCAACTCCTCCCGGGTTTCATGCGTACGGAGATACTCATCTTCCTGAATCGGAGGCAGGACCGGGTATCTGCCGTACAAATCTTTCTCTGTTCCTTTCCCGATCTCCCTATATGCGTCATCGAGTTCTCTGGAATTGCTTGCAATGACGTAGATGGCGTTCTTTTGTTCCCATCCGATGGCATCCCATGCTTCTTCTCTGGTGATCGGAGAAATGCTGAAATAGATATCCACGAACTCTCCATTACGGAAAGTTGAGATCATCTGAGCAGATGGTGCCTTCTCTTCCGACTCTGTGGTAGTTTCCTCAAGTGTTGGAACTTCTTCGAATTCCAGGTAGCCCGCTACCTGGTTTTCTTCAATCTGCAATCTCTCCCGAAGCTCCTGCTGCCGTTGCTGATGTATCGATACAATAGCGTAGGCTGTGGCTGCCATCAGTGACACAAGAATTGCTGCAATCAGAATTGTACGGATGATTTTTCTCGTAGCCGGCTTTTGAGATATAACAGCTCCACCCAGCAGTTCCCATGCTTCTTCCAGGAAGGAATCATCCGTATTGTTCAGGGCAAAC
>CAZMXF010000018.1:0-19720 GCA_964570015.1 uncultured Oscillospiraceae bacterium
CCATCGCCATCCTGGCGGTCATCTGCCTGGTGTACACCGTCGCGGTGCTGAAGGGAATTACCGGCATCTCCTGGCTAGCCAACGCCTGCATGGGTCTTTTCGGCGGGCTGCTGTTGTATGTGCTGCTTCTGGGCGACCAACCTGTGTACATTCTGGAAACTGGGTTTTCCGCCCTGGGGAACATGCTGCAGAACTTCATCTGGCTCAGCACCTGGACGGATCCCCTGAGGGAAACGCTCTTCCCGCAGAACTGGACCATCTTCTTCTGGGCATACTGGATGGTCTGGGCGGTAGCTTCGCCCTTCTTCATGGGCAGCATCAGCCGCGGCAGGACCGTGCGGCAGACTATCCTCGGCACCTACGTGTTCGGCGTGGCGAGCACGCTGGTTTCCTTTATTGTCCTCGGCAACTATGGCCTCGGCCTGCAGATGCACGGGAAGTTTGACGTCGTTCAGTTCTTCACCGACTGCGGCGGGGACCTGTATGCCACTGTCATCGCTATCATTCAGAATCTGCCTGCCTGGCAGTTCGTCCTCGTTCTGCTGATCTGCTCGATGGTGGCCTTCTATGCGACCTCGTTTGACAGCATCACCATGGTGGCCGCACAGTACAGCTATAAAGAACTGAAACCGGACCAGGAGGCAGGCAAGAAGATGAAACTCTTCTGGGCGGTGCTGCTCATTATGCTGCCGATGGCACTCATCTTCAGCGAGGGGTCAATGAACAATCTGCAGACCGTCAGCATCATCGCAGCATTTCCATTAGCGGGGGTCATCTGCCTGATTATTGCGAGCTTTTTAAAGGATGCGAAGGAATACCTCGAAGAGTAGCAAGGCAATAATACTTGATCTGTTGAATACCTCTCAGTGTAAAGATAACGCATAATAATCATGAGTTTATATGTTAAAGGACTCATGAAAAAGTGCCCAAATAAGAAAGGATCTTAAACAGAAATGGCGGGAATAACACAGAAAAGAATAGGAACATTTGACCTCGTCAAAGGTTTTGCAATGTTGTGTATTGTGGCAGGCCATTTTAGCGACGGGCTGGTATGTCGTATCGTATTTACATTTCATGTTCCGGTTTTTTTCCTGATTGGCGGCTTCTTCTTTCATCCGGACAGAAACAGGCTGATGCCACGCATAATTCGACTCCTGAAACCATATGTGTTTACAGTATTCTCGGTGGCAATACTTGATATGATAAAACAACACATAATTGAAATTGTCCACGGGAATGCTCTGGACGCACAGATATTAGTGAAAACCTTTAACCGATGGCTATTAGCAGGCATTTATGGATCCGGCAGCAGAAGTGATTTCTTCTCCCTAAAAATGCCTGTGATCGGGGCGGTATGGTTCCTTTTGGCGTATGCTTGGGTATTATTATTTATGGAATTGGGGCTGAATACAGGTAAAAATCTAAAGGGCTATGTGAGAATTATTACTCTTGGGACGGCAACGGCAGTTCTGTTTTTGCTGGGATGGTGGTCAGCTAAATATTGCTGGCTTCCGTTTTCGTTCCAGGCCGGATGTGTTTCATTACTGTTTTTTGCTATTGGTTACAATGAAAAAAGACGACTCTCAGATCTCATACATAGAAAAACAATTGTGATTATGGCTGCCGTCATCTGGGCAGTTGCAGTACTGGTCAGTATTCTTCATGATTGTATGAGCATTGTACGCTGTGCATTTCCGGATCTTTTGCTGAATATTACCGGCGCATGCGCAGCTGAAATAGTACTTCTGTCGGCGGGAATCTATCTGGAAAATCAAGGGTATTTAAAGAGGATTCGTACAATCCTTGAACTAATCGGAAGAGAGACCCTGGTATTTCTTTCGTTCCATCTCATTGAATTGAATGTGTTTCCCTGGAGATATGTGATGAACTTTTTCGGGATGCCGCGTCCACTTGAAACTGTTGCGATCTACTGCTTAAAAGTAATCTGGTGCTTGGTAGGAATCACGGCTGCGAAGAAACTGAAGCTTCTTAAGAAAGTGTTTTATTAGAATAGAACTGCCTGCTGTCGCAACTTACGGGGGGAAGCCACGGCCACGGTATCCGGCAATGCAGCCGTAGCAGCCACAGGTTCAACAAATGTCCCCGCAGGTGGAGCAAATTCCAATGTATATGGTGGTAGGGGAACTGCCACCGATATGGTATCTGGAGACGCAAGCACGACAAGTACCTCAGAGAATCACGCTTATGCAAGCAGCGCGTATGCCTATGCAACAGGTGACAGTACAAAGCATTTCTGCATAAGCCGATGGCGGCACCACAACCGTTGAAGTTGCAGGGGGTGTTTCGGCAATCGTCAGTGAATACGGTACCACTGGTATTTATATTACTGCAAGCGGAGAAGGCGCTGTAACAACGGTCAGCGTAGGCGGCAGTAGAAACCATAGGCGAGGCCTCCAGGGGCACAATGTAAATACCTGTGAAAATGCCACTTCAATACTTGAGGTTTCCGGTGATGTTACCGGTGAAGAAATCGGACGCTTTTTATACAGCTATGACGGAGGCATGAACGCCAAAACCGATATCCTTGTCGAAGGCACTGTAAAAAGCAGCGAAACCAGCATCTACGTTGCTTCTTTCGGTCAGGAAAATTCATTACTCTGACCTTATGGAAGGCCGAAGCGGTCGGCATTGTCAATGGCAAGGTAGTCCGCATTCCGGCGGTTTACAACGCGAAGACTAAAACCATCGATTTTGAAACCGACTTCTTCGGTATGTTTGCGCTGGTATACGGCGAGAACTGATCTGACCCCGTAAAGGGTTCAATAAACAAAGCTGCACAGGCCGGAATGATCCGGCCTGTGCCGTTTTTCATTGACTTTTTTCTTTCATTCGGATACACTGCGAAAAGAACAAAACGGTGTATCAGAACGAACTTAGAAAGCGTAAACGGACATGCTCTTTTCAAGTACGACATTTCTATATCTGTTCCTGCCTGCGGTGCTGTTTTTCAACTTCGTCGTGTTCCGGAAAAGCAGGCTTCTCCAGAATGTGTTCTTGCTGCTGGCGAGCCTGTTCTTTTATGCTTGGGGTGAACCCTGGTTCGTTCTGATCATGATGCTCTCCATTGTGGTCAACTGGTTTTTTGGTCTTGCCATCAGCACATTCAGGGACAGCAAAGGCCCGGCAAATGCCATTCTTGCGCTCGACGTCATCTTTAATCTTTCAATCCTTTTCTACTTCAAGTACCTGGTGTTTGCGGGCAGGGTGTTTTTCAGCCTGACGGGGATCACCCTGCAGATACCCGATATCATCCTGCCAATTGGTATCTCATTCTTCACTTTTCAGGCAATGTCATATGTCATCGACGTCTATCGCGGCAAGGGAGAGGTGCAGAAAAACCCGCTCTATGTTGGCCTGTATATCTCCTTCTTCCCGCAGCTGATCGCCGGGCCGATCGTCCGCTATCAGACCATTGCGGATGAGATCAAAAACCGCCGGGAAACTGTCGATGATTTCTTCAGCGGATTTGCCCGTTTTGTCGCCGGCCTTTCCAAAAAAGTGCTGCTGGCAAACAGTTTTGCGATTTTGGCGGACCTTGTTTTCGACAGCATGAAGAGTGGCCAGACCTGCTCGGTATTGTTCAGCTGGCTCGGCGCGGTTGCGTACACCCTGCAGATTTTCTTCGATTTCTCTGGCTACAGCGACATGGCCATCGGGTTGGGCAGCATGTTCGGCTTTCACTTTCTTGAAAATTTTAACTATCCGTACATCTCCACCTCGGTCTCAGAATTCTGGCGGAGGTGGCACATCTCCCTTGGCACCTGGTTCCGGGATTATGTCTATATTCCTCTTGGCGGGAACCGGAAGGGAAAGACCCGACAGATCCTGAATCTGTTTGTCGTCTGGTTTCTGACCGGATTGTGGCACGGGGCGAACTACACCTTTATCACTTGGGGCCTGATGTATTTTCTGCTTCTGGTGCTGGAAAAGCAGACCGGGCTGGACAAGAAACTGGGAAATACATGGATAACGGGATTGAAGTGGCTGTATACCCAGGTTTTTGTAATTCTGGGCTGGGTAATCTTCCGCTGTGAAACAATTGCCGATGCGTCAGTTTACCTGCGATCTCTTTTCGGTCTGAATGGAAACGCGTTTGCCGACGGCATCTTTGCCGGCTGGTTTACACAGAACTTGATCCTGCTGTCAATCGGCATGCTGCTCAGCACACCGGTCCTGCGTATACTGAATGAGAAAACAAAAGAAATCCGCCTACTCCAGTGGGCGAAAAGCGCTGCGCTGGCAATCTTGTTCATGCTCTCGGTTGCCAGCCTGATCAGCAACTCGTACAACCCGTTTATCTACTTCAACTTCTGATGAGGGAATCCGTATGATGTGCCAAACGGAAAAGAAACGAATTAACCCGAATATTTTGCTGTTTGTACTTGCAATGCTTTTTCTTGCGGCCGGGTTCCGGGGGGATTTCTTCCGGCAGATGAAGACCAATCTGATCAGCCTCGGAACAGGGCTGTACAGCGGCCGCGTGGAAAGCATCAGCAGTTTTATCGGCAAAACCGACAAACTGACCTCCGAGGCGCTCCGTTATCACGACTCGATGCTGGATCTGGATTCCGCAAAAGAGAATCTGCTGGGAACGCGAGTCGTGATCACAGAGGACGCTACGGTTGTCAAAACAGATTCCGGAAGGCTGATCGATCCTTACAAAGACATCTATATGGATTCTGTTTTAGATGCGGCAGATAAGATCGGGCGAATACAGACACTTGCGGAGGCGGTCGGTGCGAAATTCCTTTGCTGCCCGGTACCCTGCGGCGGGGTGTATGAAACCACGCCCCGCAATATGCCCAATTATGACCGCGCGCACTATAATGCTATTATAGAAGAATTGAGTATTCGAAACATCCCCAGCCTCATTTTACTGGAAGAATTTACCGCACGGGAGCTCCCGGAAGACGAAGTGTTTTTCCGTACCGACCATCACTGGAAACCGGCAACAGGTTTTCAGGTAAATCGGCTCATCTGTAATGAACTCAGCGCCAGATATGGCTTCCAAACAGAAAAGGAAGCACTCGACAGTGCGAACTTTAAAACAGATACCTATCCAAACTGGTTTCTTGGTTCATACGGGAAAAAAGTCGGGCGCTTTTTTACTTGGCAGGGTGCGGAAGAATTTGATGTAATAACCCCTATGTTCCCAACTGACTTTAGCGAAACCGTTCGCGGCCGTGAAGCAGTCCGAACCGGCCCGTTTAAAGAAACCGTGCTGTATCCGGAGTATCTGGAGAAAGACTATTACCATACCAAAAACTACTGTGTTTACAGCGGCGGGGATTTCCATCTCCAGGTCATTCAAAACAGACTTCGTCCGGACGGAGCAAAAATATTGGTGATCAGGGATTCTTTTGCCTGCGTTGTTACGCCGTTTCTTGCCCTGCAGGCAGGAGAACTGCACGTGGTCGACGAACGGAATGCAGACCATGTCTTTGGCGAAGCGGTGGATCTGGAATCATATATTAAAACGATTAGACCGGACTATATTATCATCATGAAGGATTTTTAAAATGACTCGGTTTTTCAGTTGTTGCAGGGTATTATCCTGCCATATTTACGATGGAAGGGCACAAAAAGTGTAACAAATTGTTGTTGCGGCGCCTCAATAGCATGTGATAAAATATTTTAGTTATTCTATTACTCTATTACTATTGTTTTTTGAGGTACGCGACATGCGAAAACAGTCTCATATCATCACATTTATTCTGTCTTTCTTCCTAGTGTTGTCGGCGCTTATTGCCGCAGGACAGCATCAGGCGGTCGCACACGCTGCCGGGAAAGACAGAATATATTACTTTAATATGAGCGCCAACGGCGTGGAAGGCGAAATGATCCTGGTGGAAACTGACGGCCACTGGGGTCTGATAGACGCCGGGCACCGAAAAGCGACGACCATTCAGGATGACAATGGAGCGGTTTATTCCACAGCTGGTAATGGCCTTTCCAGCCAGATCAACTGCCGCAACGGCAAAGATGTTGCCAACTATATGATTAACAAACTTGGCGTGACACATTTGGACTTTATTATTGGCACACACGCCCATTCCGATCATATCGGTGGTATCCCGGAAATTGCAGCAACAACATATAAAGATGCCTCTGGCAGAACCAGATATCTCGTCGACAGCGGCACGACATATTATTACAAGGAATACCAGCATATTTCTGATGTAGAGGATGACCTGGCTCATTACAGTTCCAACTCCTGGCATAACCAAGCCTTTGTCCATCAGGCGAAGACAGCCATGGAAAACTGTGGAGCCGAGCTGGTGGACATCTCAAAAGCGCAGGTGATCCACGGCGATCCGGGGAACACCTATGGCGACTATATTACCTTTGAGGTCGGCAACATGTCTTTCCGCCTGTACAATGTCCATGAGCAGACCAACACCGGTAACGAGAATGTCAACTCCATTGTTACGGTCATGACCAACGGCAACTATACCGTAGTGAACCTCGCAGACATTAACACCAACAACGGCGCTATCGATAAGACCTCCAAAGCCATCGCAAAGGACTACGGGGATGTTGATGTGGTAGTGGCAGGCCACCACGGTTATGCCGGTTCCAACACCAAGACGATGTTTGATTCGCTGCAGCCGAGTTTTGTGGTTGTCCCGAACGGCCAGGAGAGTTCCTGGCTATACACCGACTGCGACCTTGCTGCCGCGATGCCCTATGCCAAGAGTCTGTTCGATACAAACTTTTATAACCTGTCTATTTCACAGTATGCCGTTGTTACCGACCTGAGCGGCCAGAAGGTTTACATCTACAGCGTCAACGGCAAGGGGGATCTGTCCAGCGCGATTAACAAAATGATGAAATCCGCCAACAAAACGAGCTGGGTATCCTGGGTGCAGACCAACAGTACGCTTTGGTCCTATTTGGAAAATGGAAAATCTGTGAAGAACGACTGGCGGCGTATCGATGGCAAGCTGTATCATTTCGACAAAACAGGCATCATGCAAACCGGTTGGTATAATGACGGAAAAGGAACCCGCTATCTTGACTCCGACGGTGCCCTGGTAACAGGCTGGCAGTTGATAAACAACAAGTGGTATTATTTTGACAGTTACTACGGATATCGGTATGAAAACAGCTGGCAGAAGATTGATGATAAAGTTTATTTCTTCAATAAAGACGGAACTATGCATATCGGATGGCATACCGACTCCGGCGGCACGCGCTATCTGGATTCCAGCGGCGCGCTGGTCACGGGTTCGCAGCAAATCGACGGTAAATGGTACTATTTTGAACCAAACTACGGCTACAAACAGATCAAGAAGGGCTGGCAGCGCGAAAACGGCGTTCTGCGTTATTACAACAGCGATGAGACCATGCGTACCGGCTGGTATAACGACGGCACCGGCACCCGGTATCTGGACCCGAACGATGGAAGCTTGACGCTTGGCTGGCGGCAGATTGACGGCAACTGGTATTATTTTGACAGTTACTACGGTTACCGGTGTGAAAACAGCTGGCAGAAGATCGACGACAAAGTTTATTTCTTCAACAAAGACGGGACCATGCATACTGGTTGGCATACCGACTCCGGCGGCACGCGCTATCTGGATTCCAGCGGCGCACTGGTTACGGGTTCGCAGCAGATCGACGGTAAATGGTACTATTTTGAACCGAACTACGGCTACAAACAGGTCAAGACGGGCTGGCAGCGCGAAAACGGCGTTCTGCGTTATTACAACAGTGACGAGACCCTGCGCACCGGCTGGTATAACGACGGCACCGGCATCCGGTATCTGGACCCGAGCGATGGAAGCTTGACGCTTGGCTGGCGGCAGATCGACGGCATCTGGTATTACTTTGACAATTATTACGGCTATCGCCAGACAGGCTGGCAGCGTATTGACGGGCCGGTATATTATTTTAACGCCAGCGGCGAAATGCAGACCGGCTGGCTGAATGTCGAAGGCAAAACCCGGTATCTGGATTCCAACGGCGCGCTGGTCACGGGCTGGCAGCAGCTTGGCGACAAGTGGTACTATTTCTCAACGGACGACGGGAACATGGCCAGGGATACTCAAATCGACGGCTACTATGTGAATGCCGACGGCGTCTGGGTTCCGTGACAGAACAGAAAAAGGACAGGGAGTCCGGCGGAGTGATCCTGGGCTCTCTGTTATCACTTTTCTGCGAACCATCATCTGCCATGTCCGCCAGGTATAAGGCTGACAGCATTTCAAACGTGAGGTACAGAAATGACGAATTCAATGAACAACCCGGAACTGAAGAGGCTGGCCCGTTTCGTGCAGGCTTATGAAACAGTCATGTTTTGGGCTGTGGTTCTGTTCTGCGTATTCCATATGACAGGGTGTACCTACTGGAATATTATCGGCGACAGGATCCTCTTTTACAAGATTGACGTCCGGTTTGGCGAATTGATTCTTCTTGGCTTTATCGGGTATCTTTGTATGACGCGGTTTTATTACCCGACGGCGTTCGGCAGACTGAAGAAAGCTGTTGTCAGGTTCCGTGCCTATGAGTACTGGTTCATGTTTATCCTTCCGTTCTGGTATGTCCTTTCTGCTGCCCTGCGTCAGGCGACTGCAGGTGTCCCTTCCCTCAGGGATAACGAGTGGTGGATTTTTATCACGGCAGTGTGCTCTTTTATTCTGTTTCCCCTTGCAGGCTTTGCCGGTGCGGAACGCGCAAGGAAAGTGATTAACCTCATTATCAAAGCTGTCCTGATCCCAAACCTGCTGTTTACAGTCTGGATCCTTTGGAAGTACTTTCGTATTGAGTCTGTGGGCTTCCCGTCCGGAAACTTCCTTGCTATGATGGACGACTACAGCCTTATCATCGGTGAGAACAGAATGCATACCGGCTACCGTGCGCTGGCAATGTCAGCCATCTGTGTGTATCTGGCTTTTTCGGAGGAATCATACCGAAAGATCCCATACAGTATAGGAATTCTGGTCTATCTGTCCACTTTGATTCTCTCAAACAACCGCGGCTCATGGTATGCTGCGCTTGCTATGTTTGCAATCCTAGCGTTTTTGCTGCCCTGGCACGCCCTGCGGGAGAACAGCCGGCTTGTCCGGTGCCTGCTGGGCCTGCTGTGCATTTCGGCCTGTGTGCTGGTATTGCACTGGTACCGGGGAGGGATATTCCGCCTTCTGGAGCGAACCATTGCCGTCCACAACGACAGCCTGGCCATGTCCCGTATCACAGCGGAATCAACCAACGGGCGATTCGGAGGCAATACCTGGCAGGTAGTTCCTCTGGCTTCGGCGGCAAAGCAGGAACAGGCGTTACCTTCCGCAACTGTACGCTCTTTTAATGCAGGTCTGAATGGCAGGGGCAAGGTTTATAAAGCAAGCCTCTCCACCATGTTCCGGGATGTTTACCATTTTCTGTTTGGAGTAACCCATGCGGAAGTTGGCACAGAGCTGCTGAGATTTACTGGTGGGAATACAGTTCAATCCAGCGCACACAACTTCTTTTTACAGATGGGTGTCGCATTCGGGGTACCCATGATATTTGCATCTATTGCGTTTGCTGTTATGCTGCTGCTGCGCTGTCGGAGGATCTTGTTTGCAGATCACGAATTGTTCCCCGGTTCGCGTATGGTGCCGGTTGTAATTATTCCGATGTTAGCTGCAGATATGGTCGACACCACCCTTACTGCGGGTGCTACTTTTCCATGCGCAGCCTTTTATCTATTCGCCGGCTGGACAGTGGCAATGTATGGTGCTTTTTCCCCGGAGGAGAAGAAACGGGATGCTATCCGGGCAGGGATTATCGTTGGCGAGCTGATGCTTCTGGCAGCAGCCGTGTTCTGGTTTGCTCCCTGGATTCATACGCTGCTCAGTTCGTTTGGTTTGGACAGCATGAGTCAACACCCCAACATGAAGCTAACAGGCGTAGTTTTAGGCCTTTATATTCTGGCTTTGCTTGCTGGTTTTGAGCAGATTCTGGAAGCACTTCTCTTGCACCGGAGTCCGGAGAAGTGGAAAACGATCTCCACCCTGCTGCTATCAGCTATCCTTGCGGGAGGTCTGCTTTTTGCAAACAACCAGATCAACCGGATCTGCAGACAGAATTCGACAAGCCTGGAGCAGGAGCGCCCTGCGGTGGAAGCGATTAAAAGCGTTGCCGACTTCAGCCTAATTGTAGATGACTTGCCGGAAGTCTACCGCAGGACATTCGGCGGTATCAAGCGCTCTCTTTACCGCGGGGAAGAGCTGGTGCCGTTCCCAAACACAGCCTTGTTGACAGATGCAGACAAGGAATACAACACACTGATTGCAAGGGGCTTTTTATATACCGAGATTTCAAAAAACCGGGCAGTCTATACCAACTCTGTAGACGCGGCAGAGGCATTAAAGGCGGCGGGGTACCACCTGACGGGGTATTACTCACGGGACCGGGCGGTGGATTTGAACGCGGATGGGAACATTAGTCTATACCGCACAACCTATCAGGCCAACTATGATCTTCGCTTGATCAGGGAGAGCGGGGGAACGAAGCCAGTAGAGGGTGACCCGGCCGTGACGATCACAGTAACCATGCAGGATGGAAGCACAGTCGCTTCGCGCGATGTACTGTTCTCGGAATTTGATGAGGACGGCTTCTGCCGCGCGACACTGGACTTTGCACCTGCCAAGGCCGGCGAAGCGGTGTTCCTGATAGCGCCAAGGCAGAGTGCCTTCCCAGTGATGCTGGAGGCCATCCATTACCGGAGAAACCCGGACTACGACACCCACGTTGTCTATAACCCCATGGGGAAACGAACTGCCGAGTTTTACTTTGACCTTATGGGAGAACCGTTTGCAGTTTCCGACGGGTCATTCGGAAAGACATATGTTTATGATGAAGTCGGCAATACGTCGGATATCTGTTATCTGGATGCGGATGGGAACCTGCTTCTGAACAAATACGGTTATGCGGAACGCCACCGAGAGTTCAATGAAGATAATCTGCTTGTTTGCGAAGAATACTTTGACACCGAAAGAAATCCAGTGAATATCGGAATCGGGTATCAAAAGTTTAAAAATGATTATACTGCCGACGGCAAGCTCTCTCTATCGTATTACTATGACGCCGATGGCGATCGTGTCACCTGTGGGAGCAGTTACTTCCATGAGTATCTGACGGAGTTGGCCGACAGAAAGAATGCAACAGTCTTCATCGCCGTGAAGGATGAAGGTACAAATGCCTTGACGGAGACACTCTTGGATGACTTGAAAAAAATGGGCATCCGCACTGAACTGCTTGGAAAAAAACAATGCAGCTATCTTGCTGTCATTACCAAGGACGGTGTCTTCGAGGAGCTTAGTCCAGATCAGCCAATCAGCCACAGAGGCATTGCAGATGGTTTGGAATACGCTATAACCAGCGCCGGGCACAATGCTGGTAATTATTGTTCGATTATGATTGATGGTAAAGAATATTCAAAAAATGTCCGAGGTATGAACCTGGTTGTAGTTGAAAACGGCCGAGTGACTGATGCGATTGTTTTTGATACGTCCAATCAATTGGTAATAGCAGTGACAAAATGATCCCTGGGAAAGGAGAGAGTTATAAGAATATCAATCTATCAATCATTGAAGGTAAAGCTAAGCGTTAGTTGTAAATACTTGAGTTTAATGATATAATTCCTTAGATTAATGTAATAGCAATAGAATAGGAAGTAATAGTAATGGCATTTATAACAAATACAGGCATAGAACCTTTTGAAAAGAAAGTTTGGCTCTCTTCCCCCACTATGCATGGAGAAGAAGCCAAATATATGTTGGAAGCCTATGACACCAACTGGATGAGCACAGTCGGTAAGAACATTAACGAGGTCGAAGCGCAGATTGCCGACTATGTCGGTGTCAGGTATGCTGTCGCACTCAGCTGTGGCACTGCCGCACTGCATCTGGCGACCAGGCTTGCCAGCGAAAGGCTGTATGGGCAGGCACGACCTAATACAGGTGCACTTGTCGGCAAAAAGGTTTTCTGCAGCGACATGACCTTTGGTGCCTCCATCAATCCGGTTGCCTATGAGGACGGTGAAGCCGTTTTTGTTGATACCGAGCTGGATACTTGGAACATGTGCCCGGAAGCACTGGAAAAGGCATTTGAGCTTTATCCTGATACCAGGCTTGTTGTTCTCGCGCATCTTTACGGAACCCCGGGCAAAGTTGAGGAGATCAAAGAGATTTGTGATGCTCACCAAGCCTTGATTGTAGAAGACGCAGCGGAGAGCCTCGGCGCTAAGGTTAAACTGAACGGCGATTGGAAGGAAACCGGTGCCCTCGGTGACTATAACTGCATCAGCTTTAATGGAAATAAGATCATCACGGGTTCTTCTGGAGGTATGTTTCTGACAGACTCAAAAGAAGATGCGGACAAAATGCGCAAATGGAGTACCCAATCCCGGGAAGACGCCCCGTGGTACCAGCATGAGGAGATCGGCTACAACTACCGCATGTCCAACGTCATCGCAGGCGTGTTACGCGGACAGATTCCATATCTAGATGAACATATTGTCCAGAAGCGGGCGATCTATGAACGCTACAGAGATGGTTTTAAAGATCTGCCTGTTAGCATGAACCCTTTTGATGAAGAAAAAACTGCCCCGAACTTCTGGCTCAGCTGTATGATCATCGACGAAGACGCAATGTGCCCGCAAGTCAGAGACGATAAGAAAGCCCTGTATACTCCACGGTTTGGTAAATCCTGCCCGACCGAAATTTTGGAAACTCTGGCAAAGTTCAACGCTGAAGGACGTCCGATCTGGAAGCCAATGCATATGCAGCCAATATACCGGACCAATCCTTTTGTTACGGTCGAGGGAAACGGTAGAGGACGCACAAACGCTTACATTTCGGCTTCTGAGATTGATGTTGGAGCTGATATTTTCCGCAGAGGGGTGTGCTTGCCGAGTGATAATAAAATGACAGTGGAGCATCAGGAACGGATTATAGAGATTATTCACAGGTGCTTCCAGTGATTGGCTGAACAAAAATGAGGTATCTGATAAGATGAATATTCAACTGAGTTCAGACAATTGGACCCGATTGAACATGAATCAGATTGTTAGATATTGCGTGATTCGACCGAGCTAAGAGTGCCAGCAATTAGGGTGTTTTACATCTTTACATCGAAAGATACTGACATTGTATATTTTTTGTATAGTAATAGTTTTATTGCCAATTATTGCTGATTTTTCCTTGACAACGGAACTTGCTTAAGATGGCTGAAGATATTGATAAGATGGTTAAAGTTGAACAGGATAAAGAGCATATTAATGATTGGTTTTATGAGGAGATATGATGGTAATCACAGTTTACAAACTTGAACAGGCAGAACAGTGGGACACCATTGTTCGGTCGTTTAAAGAATATGATACCTATTGGCTTAATGGTTATGTTAAAGCCTTTCAGATTCACGGTGATGGAGAACCTTTGTTGATTCATTATGAAAAGGATGGCACTCGAGGCATTAACGTAGTCATGAAGCGAGATGTGGCAGATGATCCTCGCTTCAGGGGAAAGATAGAAACAGGAAAGTATTACGACTTTGCCACTCCTTATGGATATGGCGGTTGGATAATTGAAGGTAAAGACCCAGAGAGACTGTTTGACGAGTACCAGAGATGGATTGAGAAAACGGGAGTAATAAGCGAGTTTATTCGCTTTCATCCGATGGTAAAGAATCATAATGTTTCTCGTTCGTTCTATGAAGTCATTCAGCTAGGTGACGTCGTTCACATGGAACTCGACAGTCCTGAAATAATCTGGAACAACATCATCAGCAAAAATCGGAACGTCATCCGTAAGGCAATTAAAAATGATGTGAAAATATATAATGGCCGCTTTCCAGAGATCTATAAAACATTTCGTGTGATTTATAACGGAACGATGGATAAAGATGATGCTGAGAAATACTATTATTTTAAGGAGCCGTTTTATGAGTCCGTTTTAAACGACCTTCCACAGAATGCTCAGATTTTCTGGGCGGAGAAATATGGACAAGTCATTGCCGCATCTATTATTTTGGCTGCCAACGGCAGGATGAACTATCACCTGAGTGGATCTCTTCATGAGTTCAATTCGCTAGCCCCAGGAAATCTGATACTATACACGGCGGCACTTTGGGGCTGCGCTAATGGATATAGGACGTTCTATCTTGGAGGAGGCGTAGGATCCAGAGACGATAGTCTCTTCAAGTTCAAAAGGGCATTTTATAAAGGTGAATTAAATCATTTTTACATAGGAAAGAAAATATTTGATCAAGAAAAGTATAGTGAACTGATATCGTTTAGAGATAACATAAAAAATCTTGGCTTTTTCCCTCAATATCGAGGGTAACATAAATGGTAAGCGAATTAATTAGCTACAGGATGACAGTACGGCAAGCATATAACACAATTGCGGATATATTTTTATTAGTATTGGCTAATATTGGTGCACGTATTAATCTCAACTTGATTATTCAAACTTTGGCTTTCTAGGTCAGTTGTATTTGAAAAGACAAGTCCGAGAATGAATGAAAAGAGAATCTTCTATATGACTTACGTAAATGATAATAAGGTTGAAAAAGGCAATCGTTTGTTTCATCGAGATATTGATATAGAACCGATTGAGCTAGTAAAAGTAATAGTTTTTAATTCTGTGAGGAGTACAATTGAATGGCTGTCAAAAAAAAGGTTGTTTGGATTGTAAATGAGTACAATAGCCCCGATGCAATAAAATCAAGGCAAACCAATCTCTGCAATCTTCTAAATAATCATGGATATGATTCATACGTTATTAGTGGCAGTTCAAGCAATAAAGGGAATAATAATAGAATAAATGGTCGCGATGAGTATATTTATGTTAAAACGGAAGAAGCAAAAGGATATATCATTAAAACAGCTAATTATAAAAGAAACTATGAACGTGTTTTGGTAGCGCTACAGTTTCAAAAACGGTTATGGAGACTTCGCAACAAACTGCCAAGACCAGATGTTATTGTAAGTGATTTTGCCGGAATATTTGGAATCATGTTCCTTAAATGGAAAAAAAGATATAACACTAAAATAATCTATGACATTCTCGACCTTTGGCCAGAAGGGTTTGTTGAGATGGGTTATTTAAAGAAGAAATCTCTAATCACCAAGTATTTATACTATCTTGAACACAAAACATATCGTGAAGCAGATGGTATCATATTTTCTTTTCAAGGTGGAAGAGATTATATAATTGATAAAGGTTGGAGTAAAGAATATGGGGGAGATGTTGATACACAGTTAGTGGGATATTTGAATAATGGAGTGGATTTGGAAACTGTAGATAGACAAAAGACAGAGTTTGTGCTTAATGATCCTGACTTAAACACAGATAAGTTTAAAGTTGTTTATCTTGGTTCGGTGAGTGCTTTTAATGGATTGGATGTGTTAGTTGAAACTGCAAGAATACTACAGGAAAGAAAAACGGAAGATGTCCAGATAATTATTTATGGATATGGAAACCAGGAAGAGAAACTAAAAAGAATAACAGCAGAGTATGGACTAAATAATATTGTTTTTAAAGGGCGGCTGGATAAACGATATGCTATGAGTTTGCTTACACGTGCGGATATAAATATTTTTACGTTTACTGATACAGGGCTCTTAAAATATGGAGTAAGTCCCAATAAGCTGTTTATGTATTTTGCCAGCGGAAAACCAGTTTTGTCAATGATTAAACCAGCCTATGATCTTGTAGAGGAGAAAAAGGCAGGTATCTCTGTAGATAACGATCCTGAAATGGTTGCGGATGCAATACTGCGGTTTAAAGAAATGGACAAGAAAGAATACCAACAGTATTGTATAAACGCTCGAGCTACAGCAGAGGAATATGATTATAAAAAACTAGTAAGAGTTTTATTGGATATGATTGAAGGAGTTCAACGATGAGAATTCCATTTGTTTCTTTTCTTCCGATGGAAAAAGAACTGGATGATAATCTTAGAGGTGCTTTTAATCGAGTATTCTCACGCTCTTGGTATATTGAGGGTGTAGAAGATGAGACTTTTGAAAAAGCATTTGCAGAATATTGTGGTGTAAAGTACTGCATAGGAGTAGGCAATGGTCTTGATGCACTTATGCTTGTTCTTAAAGCGTTGAATATTGGGGAAGGTGATGAGGTTATTGTTCCATCTAATACTTATATTGCCACAGCACTTGCAGTAACTTACGTCAGAGCAATCCCGGTCTTTGTTGAACCAGATATCCGAACATTCAACATCAACTCTGCACATATTGAAAAAAAAATAACAAAAAAGACAAAAGCTATTATTCCAGTTCACCTTTACGGGCAACCATGTGATATGGACCCAATAATGAATATAGCTAGAAAATATAGCCTGATGGTTATTGAGGATTGTGCACAGGCTCACGGGGCAACATACAATGGACAAAAAGTTGGTACATTCGGAGATGCCGCAGGGTTTTCATTTTACCCTGGTAAAAATCTTGGGGCACTTGGTGATGCTGGCGCTGTTGTAACGAACAACTTAGAACTTGCCAAAAAGGTTCGAGCACTTGGAAATTACGGTTCTGACTATAAGTATCATCACATCTATCGTGGCAACAACAGTCGACTGGATGAGTTACAAGCTGCATTTCTTGCGGCAAAACTTCCTCATCTTGATCGGATGAATGATGAACGGAGAAAAATTGCGGCAAAGTACACTGAAGGTATTAAGAATTCTAAAGTCGTGACTCCGTATGTGATGCCGAACTGTTTGCCCGTCTGGCATATTTATGCCATCCGCTGTAAAGAGAGAGATGCTCTTGAGGATCATTTAAATCGGAGAGGGATTGGAACAAACAAGCATTATCCGATTCCTATGCATCTTCAGGAATGCTACAGTGATATGAACATCCCCAAAGGATCATTGCCTATAGCAGAGGAAATAAGCAGTACCGAACTAAGCATTCCAATCTACTATGGGATGAAAGATGAGGAGATCCAGTATATAATAGATGCTATTAATCGTTTCTAAAAGGTGATAGGGATGTATTTACGAAGGCTGGAACTTAAAGATGCTCATTTAATGCTTTCCTGGATGCAGGATAAAAATGTGACGGGAAACCTAAGGACTGATTTTGCATCAAAGACTATTGCTGATGCGGTGGAATTTATTGAGCAGAGCTGGGGAGACACAGTTAATTTAAACCTTGCCATTGCATCAGATGAAGACGAATATATGGGTACGGTCAGCCTTAAGCACATAGAAGATGGTAATGCAGAATTTGCCATTACGGTTAGAAAAGAGTCGATGGGGAGAGGCTATGCTTGGTTCGGCATGGAAAGTATAATAAAAAAAGCTTTTGATGAACTGGGATTGGAATGTATTTACTGGTGTGTATCTCGGGAAAACACGCGTGCTGTTCGCTTTTATGACAAGCATAATTTTCATGAAGTCTTCGATATCCCACAGACAGCACTTAATCGCTATTTAGGAGAAGATAATCTCAAGTGGTATTCAGTTCTCAAGGGTGACGACTTTAATACAAAGGAATATGTAGCAGGATGTAAAGTGATCCATATAAAGACTGTTCCAACGGTTAATTCCGGCGAGCTCTCCTCTTTTGAAGGATCCCGAGAGATACCCTTTGAAATCAAACGGATCTATTATATTTCAAAAGTACCAGAAGGAGTTAAAAGAGGATTTCACGCGCATAAAGAACTGAAACAGTTTTTGTTTTGCCCGTATGGAAAAATACAGCTAATATTGGAAAACAAAAACGGAAGAGAAGAAATTGAACTGTCTGATCCATCCATAGGAGTGGTTATAGAGCAGTGTACTTGGAGAGAGATGCTTTGGCTTCAGAAGGACTCCGTGCTGTGTGTCGCAGCGTCTGATTACTATAAACCAGAAGACTATATCAGAGATTACGCAGTGTTTAGAAACTTCGTAGGAGGATAAAATGAAAGGGATCATCTTAGCGGGGGGTGCGGGAACACGTCTATATCCGTTGACGATGGTTACATCGAAACAATTGCTTCCGGTTTATGATAAACCAATGATTTATTATCCGCTGTCTACACTGATGCTTGCGGGCATTAAGGATATACTAATTATTTCTACACCCGTGGATTTACCGAACTTTAAGCGCCTACTTGGAGATGGTCATCAGTTTGGGATTAACCTTAGTTATAAGATACAACCTTCCCCGGATGGGCTTGCCCAAGCGTTTATTCTTGGGGAGCAGTATATAGGTGAAGATTCTTGTGCAATGGTTCTTGGAGATAATATCTTCTATGGTGGGGGATTATCAGGATTTCTTAAAGCTGCCGTTGATAATGCAGAAAATGGTAATGCTACAATATTTGGATACTATGTGAACGATCCGGAACGCTTTGGCGTTATGGAATTTGATGAAGAGTGGAACATTTTATCTGTTGAGGAGAAACCAAAAAAACCAAGGAGCAACTATTGTATTACAGGTCTGTATTTCTATCCAAAAGGCTTGTCAGAAAAGGCGAAGAAAGTAAAACCTTCAAAACGTGGCGAGTTAGAAATCACGTCAATAAACGATATGTATCTACAAGAAAGAAGACTTAAAGCGCAAATACTTGGACGGGGTTTCGCCTGGCTTGATACCGGAACAATGGATAGCCTTGTCGATGCAACCAATTTTGTTCAAATAACGGAGAAGCGTCAAGGCGTTATGATTTCTGCTCCAGAGGAAATAGCATTCCGAAAAGGATGGATAAGCAAAGACGAATTGCTTGAAGCAGCAAAGGTTTATGGGAAGTCCCCATATGGTGAACATTTAAGGAATGTTGCGGATGGAAATATAAAATATTGAAGGAATAGTATTGTCGCTGTTGCAACCGGTAGTGTTTTTTTGGTGCAGATTAAAACGCCTATCTGCATTGATTTTCTGATCTTTCATGGTGTGCTGTATGAAAACCCATTTTAGGAGATATTAGATGAATCAAAATTGTATCGATTGGAGCAAAAATCAAAAACACAATTTTTATAGGAGATATGGGAAAAGAATATTGGATGTTTCCTTTTCTCTTTTAGCAGCCGGATTATTGCTTCCTTTGCTATGTGTACTTTCTCTACTTGTACGGATTGTACATGGTTCTCCTGTCCTGTTTTCACCCACGAGACCGGGTATGAACGAACGGATTTTTCATATCTACAAGTTCAGAAGCATGAGCAATGCAAAAAACAGCGAAGGTAAACTATTACCTGAACAGGACAGAATAACATTGCTCGGCAAATTCCTCAGAACAAGCAGTTTGGATGAACTGCCGGAACTTTTCAATATTATTCGAGGTGATATGAGCATTGTCGGTCCCCGCCCGCTTTCTAAAGGGTATCTGATTTCTTATACAGAAGAACAGCGGATTCGCCATAGTGTGCGACCGGGATTAACAGGACTGGCACAAATCAGCGGTAGAAATAATTTATCTTGGGATAAGCGTACGGAGAAAGACTTGGAATATGTGCGAGATTTGTCATTTTTGATGGATTGCGAAATAGTATTCCGGACTATTGTAAAAGTGCTTAAGCGAGAGAATATAACCATCCCAGACGGAAAAGAATTGGATTTCGCCGCATATAATCTTGTTCAAGAAGAAGGAGTTACTGTTCACATGAAGGGTAACACAACATGGCCAGAGATCGGTAGTTTCTTTTGGATGGAGGATTCGGTATCAGAGGGAAATGAGAAGAACAAAACTTGGTGTCCGCAAGA
>CAZMXF010000019.1:0-19137 GCA_964570015.1 uncultured Oscillospiraceae bacterium
CTATCCTACACCTGTAAAAATAAAAAGTAAACCGGCAATGTTGCCGGTTGACAAACGCATAAAAATGTGGTAATACCGCGCGGCGATAGGAATGAGTGTGCGAAGTATCTGACTTTCCCGCGAGTTTAGTATCTATTTCGGCTTCCGTATAACTTCTCTTCTCCCTTCGATTCTGCCGGAGCAATATGGGGAAAGGCACGGGTCCTGCCGCCATTTCGTTTAGCATGGCCATTTTCCAAAAGATGCGCGATCCTGTAACGGGTTGGAGAATAGACGGTGACCTGAATTTCGGATGATGTTTCCGAGGTGACCTTAGCTGTCCAGGATTTTTTATAAGATCCACCACCTGGTCCATCACGTACAGGGGTGTTGGCTCCGTCCCTGATTTCATCCCGGACAGTAAAGCGATAGCTGCTTCCGTTGGTCGAGTTTTGAGGTTTATCTCTTGCGTGAAAGATACTACTGAATAGAGCCCCATTGTCAGTCTCCTGCTTAAAATCAAAGAGCTTCCCGGAATTCCGGAAAGCCCTTGTTTCAAAATCTCATGTTATCAGTATAGGTTATTTGGGAAGATAGATTTTATACGATTTTGGACAGTTAGAAAAATTGATACTTATTAGATCTAGTAATATATTAAACAAAATTAAACATATCATTTAGAAACCGTTTGTCGAAAATGGCATAATGATTCCTTGAATTACATTTATAAGATCATCTCTAATTCCCAAAATATGTGATTGAATGGTTGATTGGGCAATATCTTCCTTATTGTCTAAAATAGCATTCGCAAATTCTTCATGCTCAACCATAAAGGATTCTCTTTCAATAACAAGAGACGTATAAACACGCCAAATTCGGTGCCATTGATCATCCAAGTTATTGATGATTGATACAGCTCGTTTATTATTTGCCATTATATGGATTGTTTTATGTAGTTCTTCATCTGTGCTAATGAACCCGGGAATGTCCTTTTTATCGAACATTTCTCGCATAGCTTTTAAATCCTTTTTCAATTTATTACGAAGCGAAAAATCTTTACATTGACAAGCTTTTCGAGCAAGCATTCCTTCAATGGCGATCGTTAAATCGAATATTTCATAAATATCGCTTATCTCAAGTTTATAAACCATCCAGCCTTTTCTTCCGTCATTACGAAGAAGACCTTCTTTTTCTAGACGAAGAAAAGATTCTCGTACAGGAGTACGACTCATATTAAGAATATCTGATATCTGAGAATCTTGGATATATTCTCCGGGTTTATATTTTAGAGTAATTATTCCTTGCCGTATATATTCATAAGCCTGATCAGAATATGATTTTTCAGATACATAACTATTTACAGAAGTCATAATAATTCCCATCTATGTTGATAAGCACAATAAGGTGATTATATCAAATATTCTTATTTTTATATATATAAAAACTTGATTTACGGAATTTTTGTCAATCCATAAATCGAAAAAATACAATGTTGATAAAAATGATACCATTCAATATATCATAAATCAATGTAATAATATATCATAAATATTTTAATAAATATATCATATTGACACCATATGAAATATCATTATACTCTTTAAATAATGAATAAAGCGTAATAATAAATATATCGTCTGGCTTCACATAAATTGTGAGCACAAAGCAGTGGTAATTTGTGTAAAGGAGCTTGAAATATATGGAATACTTTGTTACTCAACTGATTAATGGGTTGGCTGCTGGTAGTCTCTACGCATTGATTGCAGTAGGCTATAACATGGTTTATGGTATTCTGCAATTAGTGAATTTCACGCATGGTGATGTATATATGTTTGGTACGTTCATCGCGATGACACTGCTGGGTGCAAAGGTGCCGTTTCCTTTAGCTGTTCTGATCGCTTGTACGGCAGGCGGTCTGCTTTCGCTTACGATTGAAAAATTCGCGTATCGTCCAGTAAGAAATGCAGGTTCCCGAATTGTCCCGATGATCAGTGCAATTGGGGCAACTCTTATTATCAAGAATGTGGCCCAGTTAATCTGGGGTGCCAGTGCACGGAGTTTTCCCCAGTATTTGCCGGCCAAACCTTTGAAGGTCGGCAGTTTTACTATCAATTCATTGCATCTGATCATTTTCAGCATATCTATCCTTTTGATGATCAGTTTTGTAATTCTTACCGAAAAAACAAAAATCGGGAAAGCGATGCGCTGTGTATCACAGGATATTCCTGCAGCCCGTTTAGTGGGGATTCGTGCAAACCGTGTCATTCAGCTGGTTTATTTTATCGGTGCCTTTATGGGCGTTATAGGTGGGATCCTGTTTGCCATGTACTACAATGTCGTCTGGATAGGAATGGGGATGACCGGTACATTGAGAGCATGGACCAGCGCAATTATCGGAGGAATGGGAAATATCTACGGTGGCTTTTTTGGTGGATTGCTTTTGGGTGTAGGGGAATCTTTGATTTCCGGATATATTTCATCCTCCTGGCGTGATGGAGTCAGTTATGTGATTTTGATGCTCGTACTCTTGCTGAAACCCAATGGGTTATTGGGAAAGAATCTTGCAGAAAGGGCGTAATTACATGTCAAAGAAAAGTATCCAAAATGTGTTGATCGCAGTAATGCTAGTAATTGCTTTATTAGCACCGATAGTTATCAAGAATACTTATGTGATCCATATTCTTATACAGACACTTATTTATTGTATTCTTTCCATTGCAATAAATGTAACCGCGGGTTATACAGGCATTCTTTCTCTTGGTCAAGCAGGATTCTATGGAATAGGTGCGTATATCGCTGCACTTATGGATAAAAACACAGATGTACCCTGTATGTTAGTTATGTTGATTTGCGCATTTGTCACCTTGCTTCTGGGTATGCTTGTCGGATTGAGTTGTGCAAAATTAACTAGCGACTATCTAACATTGATGACAATTGGTTTCGGAACAATTGTGCAATTAGTTCTAACCAATTGCCAAAGTATTACGAATGGACCTCGCGGTATCCGCGGGATTAGTGTCCCTAGTATGTTTGGTTACAAATTCAATAGTTATACAAGTAACTATTATCTATATCTAGCTATATTCCTAATTATTTTGATAATGGTTCATTTCTTCTTGACTTCAAGGTACGGAAGGGCTTTCATCGCAATTCGTGATGATGAGACAGCTGCTGCCTCTGTTGGTATTTCGATTCCATTTTATAAAGTTCTTTCATCAGGAATTGGCGCAATGCTTTCCGGTATTGCCGGATGGATGCTGGCTCATTTCATTATGTACATCGGTCCAGCAACTTTTTCCACTGATGAGTCAATTCTTCATATGGAAATGGCAATTTTAGGTGGCTTGGGCACGTTATCAGGATCAATTTTAGGTGCTGTAATTCTGACGGTCGTTCCTCAGGTCTTGCAGGGTGTTTGGGAATATCGAATGTTGATTACAGGTTTCCTGATGATCATTATGATGATTTGGCGTCCTCAGGGTCTTATTGGTAGTCAAGCCGCGGGAAAATCGTTGATCGATAATCTTGTCGGACTTACGGATCTTATTACGGGACGAAAGAAAAGCGCATCTCATGAGCGGCCTCAATAATACGGAACGAACTTCGATTTGAGAAAGTGAGTACACCTTGGAAACGATACTAAAAGCAACTGATGTTAATATGCATTTTGGTGGAGTAAAAGCAGTAAATAACTTCTCCATTGAAGTTGGCAAAGGCGAGATATTCGGAATCATCGGGCCTAATGGTTCTGGTAAAACTTCATTTTTCAACGTGCTTACCGGCGCATATAAAGCAACCAGCGGAAAAATTGAATTTGATGGAAAAAACATCACCAGAAAACCGATGTATTATACATCAGCTGTTGGCATTTCCCGTACTTTTCAAAACATCAAACTTTTTTCTAGCTTGACTGTAAAAGAAAATGTTCTACTGGGGATGCACAACAAAATATATTACAACCCTTTTAGCGCAATGCTTCATGATATTAAATATCGGAAAATTGAAAAACAAGCAAGTGATAAAGTAGATGAATATCTTGACTTTATTGGTATTGCAGATAAAAAGGATATTCTTGCGACTACCCTGGCATACGGAGATCAGAGAAGAGTCGAATTAGCCAGGGCATTAGCAGGAGAGCCCAAACTATTACTTCTGGATGAACTGACTTCTGGGATGAACGACTCCGAATCAGTTGCTATTATGGATACTGTTTATAAGATTCGAGAGGAGACTGGGGTTACTGTGATGATGATCGAGCATAACATGCAGGTAATGATGTCAGTCGCAGAGCGAATCGTAGCAATGGATTCCGGGGAAAAGATTGCTGAAGGAACCCCTGCCGAAATACAAGCAAATCCGGCTGTGATTGAATCATATTTGGGTAAAGAAGAGGAGGAATAACCAATGTTATTGGAAGTAAAGAATCTTTATGCCCGATACGGTCATGTAGAGGTTTTACATGGAATTAATCTGAATGTTGGCGAACAAGAGATTGTCGCAATTTTAGGTAATAATGGCGCTGGAAAATCAACATTATTGAAGTGTATCTCCGGATTGATGAAGCCCTCCGCTGGAGAAATTATTTTTAATGGAAGACGTATCGATAATATCGAATGCGAAGATATTGTACGATTAGGCATTTCAATGGCACCTGAGGGAAGACGTTTATTCAAGCGTTCATCAATTCAGGAAAATCTTGAAATGGGCGCATATCATCGGAAAGATAAAGAAGGCATTCAAAAGGATATGCGTGATATGTATGAACTGTTTCCGATTCTTTATGAAAGAAGAAAACAGGATGCAGGCCTCTTATCTGGAGGAGAACAGCAAATGCTTTGTATTGCTCGGGCCATGATGGCTAAACCTAAGCTACTTCTCCTCGATGAACCTTCTCTCGGGTTGATGCCAATCAAAGTTAACGAAGTCTTTTCCTTGATCAAACAGATTCATGAAAAAGGAACAACGATTTTAGTTGTTGAACAAAATGCAAGAAAAGCGTTGTCGGTGGTTGAAAAGGGGTATGTCCTCGTAACCGGTGATATTACATTATCGGGAAGCGCAGAAGAACTCCGGTCTAACGAAGAGGTTAAAAAAGCTTTTCTTGGAGAATAGTACAAATGCTTGTTGATGTTTATGGGATGTGTGTCCCATAGTAAAAACCAAAAAAGGAGAAAAAAATGAAAAAATTTGGGTCTTTTATTGTTTTGTTGGTGTTGGTTCTTGCAATGACCGCAATTGTGGCAAATGCAGAAGAAGATACCTACAAGTTCGCGGTTCCCTGTGCGTTGACTGGCGATTCAGCCCAATTTGGTGAGCCGATTAAACTCGCAGTAAAATTGGCTACTGATGAGATCAATGCAGCTGGTGGCATTAATGGCAAACCGATGGAAGTAACACTCTTCGATGATAAAAACGACCCGACAGAAGCAGCTTCTGTTGCCGCTCGTATCGTCGCTGAAGGTGATTTCTTCGCTGTGATCGGACATCATAGTTCAGGTGCAACTTTGGCTGCAGCTCCTCACTATGAAAGAGCTGGTTTGGTTTATCTTTCAGCATCTAATTCCCGTGACGATCTGTCAGAACAGGGTTTCCAGTATTTCTTCCGCACGATGACTAAAGACAGTGACAACGCTCCTGCACTGGCAAATATTGCGATGGATCAGCTTTGCGCAAAGAAAATCGCTGTTATGTACACAAACAATGACTGGGGTGTAAGCTTTAAAGATAGCATTATTGATACAGTAACAGCTCGTGGTGGTGAAGTCGTTGCCTCTGAAACTTATCGCGCTGGTGACCGTGATTTCAGCAGCCAGCTGGCAAAAATTGCTTCATATGAGCCCGATGCGCTGATCCTGATTGTTGAATATACTGAAGCAGCTTTGATCTGCATCCAGAAACAGAATACAGCTATTGCAGATATTCCGGTGATTTCCAGTTCCAATGCTGATGTACCGGATTTCCTCGAAATCGGTGGCAAGGGTGTTGAAGGTGTCATCATTCAGACTATTTGGGACCGCTGGAATCAGGGCTCTAGCCAGAAATCTTTCAACCAGAAATGGTATGATAATTTTGGCGTTCCGGCTTACGATACCGCTGCATATTACTATGATGCGCTTTATCTGATGAAATATGCAATCGAAAACGGTGCAACTCGTGATACTCTCGCTGACTTCCTTCGTCAGGTTGAATATGAAGGTGTTGCTGGAACAATCAAATTCAGCCCCAATGGCGATTCCGATGGAAAGTTCGTTTACGCAGTTACTGTGAAGGATGGTGAATTTACTTCATATGATCTTTCAACAAAGGCAGAATGCCCCAATTAATAAATTATATAGATAAACTATCGAATCAAGAATTGGCAGCAATTAGTGAACTAATTGCTTCCAAATACAAAGAAAATTGGAGAATAAAATATGAGTGCCAAGGATGCAATTGCAAAAGCTACAAAAGCTATATGGTACGAAAGACCGGCAGAAATTGGTGCGATTCTCAAACGACGAGATATTAATCATCCGATGGGAAACCTTCTCTTTGCTGAAGGAACGGCCAGAGAATTCTGTGAATTGATGTGGTCATACCATGAAGCATTAGCAAATGGTTCCATGAGTGTTGAAACTGCTCACGAAATTCTTCCGGTTTTTTACGCACATCTAGAAAATGAATTGAGTGGTATGTATTTCTTACGGGAAGGTGGATCTCTTGTCCATCAAATTTTGGAAGAATTACCGGACAGTTCTAAAGATGAAATGTTAGAAGTCATGGAAGAATTGAAGGTTTTCTTGACAAGATTGGATGTATGGCTTGATATGAACCTTCCCTGGGAGAAGATTAATCAACAAATCCGGGATGGATTGGTTCCTTAATTGAACAAAAAGTGAGGAAAGCTTATGTCAAAGTTCTATATTAAAGCATTGAACCAAACAGTTACCTGTGAATTATTTGATAATTCTGCTCCTGATACTATTTCAAAGATAAAAGAATTATTCCCTTACACTGTTTCAGCAAGCGTAGATCGTCTTTCTGGAACTGAATTCTATGTTCCGCTTCCAATAAAAGACGGAGGAATTGGAAATAAAGAAGAAGTTGCGAAACCTGGCATGATCTATTATTGGCCATACCGTCCATCTCTTCGGTTCTATATTACGCCAGCTAAATCCTTGGAAACAGAATTAGCGGTTTGTGTTGGGAAAATTCTAGATAATCCCGAAGGCCTTGCTGAAATCTCATCTGCAATCAACAAAGATCCTGGGTTGCTGATTACATTGCAGGAATAGAAAGGAGGGCAGAGATGTTAACCACTTTAGAAAAATTGATCGCAATCCGAAAGAATGTTTGGGATGAGCAACCGTACTACATAACGGAATATTTGAAAAGCAAAGAGGGAAACCATCCTGCTGCGGGTATTCTGTATGGGGAGGCTCGAACTCGTTTATGTGCGGAATGTCTATGGTATTATGAAGTCGCTATGACCGAGGATAAGATTTCCGTAGAATCTGCGCATGAATGGTTTCCAGTTTATTTGAACCATTTCGCAAGACTCATTGATATGACCGGTTATCTTCATGAGACGGCATCCATTATCCGTGAAATTGCTGAAACTGTTAAAATAGCGGAAAAGGCAGAAATTATAGATTTGTCCCGGGAACTAAGAATTTATCTAACAAGAATATGTCTTTGGATTGATCTTTATATCCCCTGGCAGGCAGCAAACGCAGAGATTCGTGCTACCAAAAGCTAATTAATCGGGAAAGGATAAAACCATGATTGATTTTGATAAATTCGTAATAGAAGCATGTGGTCAAACTGTCATTGCACGTTTTTGTGATGAAATTGCGCCATATGCAGCGGCAGAACTAAGAAAAATTCTTCCATATAAAGCTCCTGGTACATTTGCAAAAATTGCGGGAGATGAAACTTATTTTGCTGTTCCTTTTTCAATAAATCTTGATGAGGAAAGACCTGCAATGGAAGTCTGCAAGCGAGGCAGTATCTCATATTGGCCGAAGAGACCACACCTCTGTTTCTTTTATGAACCGCCACAGTATGAAGAACAGCCTGCTGTTATTTGCGCACAAATCATTGAAAACGTAGATGGAATGGGAATCATCAATCAGGCGGTACGTGAAAAGCAAGGTATTGAGATATCATTGCGTTTCTATGATGATGAGAAATAACCTTTTTTAAAAATAAAACAAGAGCACAACTTACAAATAGATAAGTTGTGCTCTTGTTTTTGTATAGCTCAATGAGGATTATTATCTATAATTCTTTTATTCCAACCTCTTGAAAAATGTCTTCAATACAATTCATATCTTCTGATGGGGGAATATAAACGATAAAACCATCCCTCCCTCTGGTAAGGAGAACACGATAGCTATTCACGCGATAGGTATTTACATCGCTGTTTTCATCCTCATTCGGTTTGTATAGTTTCCAAGCGTAACCATCCCAAAGCATATCACTGCCCCATCCGACAATAGGCATATCGAGCTCAAGCCCTTGGACCCCGAACTCAGTTACAACCTCTGTAAGTGCACAACAAGATCTTACATCACCCTGTGGAGTGTTGAACCACTTACCATAATTAGAAGCTGGATCACGAAATTGGGGGACATGCAAATAAGGATCAAGTCCTTTTGCTTTTGACGATGCAAGCAAGCCGTATCGTTTGTTCATTTCTCCTTTGTATCTGTCGCGACAATACTGTTTTGCTTTTTCAATATCGCGTGTGTAATACATGCAATAATTTTGTTCATAAATAGAGTCGACTTTTTGAGCAGCTGCTTCTAGATCGCCATCAATGATGAAGTTTACAAAGTCACTGACATTGCTGGCGAGATGTGTTCGAAGCGGAATTTTGAGATCAAATGCTTCTGGATCTAAGCCATCTGCCATCGTTTGGTCATCAAATATGTCGGCTAACTTGGGAGGGCAAACTAAATACCATTGCTTATGTCCTTTTTTCGGTGCTTTATTCCATAATCCAATACCAGAATTTTCTCCGTTATGGATTTCCTGGCCTTCTCCAACAAGGATCAGCATAACACACCAATCAAGGCGTTGTTCTGCCAAGCGGATCATTACATCTGGTTCTGAAAAATCTCCGCGTCCTTTGGCTGTCATTTGTTTAGTATCCCAAGCTCGCTGTCCTTCGTCAAAAACAATGACATTATTTGAAAAATCATAGGCACCGGTAGTGAGAAATTCATTCTCAACCTTATGGAGATCTTTCACGAATACGTTACTACCAAGAGCGTCGGTAAGGACTTTCACAAGAGGACCATTTCCGGAAAGGTAAACAGAATTTACTTCTCCATTGGGTCCCTGAATATCATAAACGTACTGTAACCCCAAATAAGTTTTCCCTGATCCTAGAACACCAGTTACAAAAGCAATCGTGTGGGCTTTGTTAGTTTTAGCGAAATTGGTTAGCTTTTTTAGATTATCCAATGTTTCCGGAATAACCGTACTCTGAACTCGTCGTATATTTGGAAGCTCCTCATTTTTCATAAACATACGAGCAGCCTCAACTATTGTTGGAAGCGGCTCGTATTTAGAATTCATCCAGGTTGTAAGATCGCATGCTGTTACTGTTGTAGTTTGTTTTTCACGAATTGCTTGTGCTAGACGGTCGCCACTACACACTGTGATTCCATTATTACTCATGGGAGCTATATCACCAATATTTGTCAAAACGAGAATAGCTTGCACATCCTTTTCGCGGGACTGAAAATGGTATTCTCGTATATCCCGAGCATAAGCCCCTGTTTGATCGATATCTTCAGGCAGCGCTTTACTCTTCATTTTGAATTCTAGTATCAATATAACGATTGCAGGGCTTATCGTTATAAGGTTCAAATCGTTATTTTGTATCAAATCCTCAGTGCTGAGAAACGCATAAAAATGTGGTATTGGGAGAAAAAAAGGACTGCACTGCCGGCCTATCTCGTGCCGGCTCATAAAGAATTTCATTCAGATGACAAAAGACACTTTAATATAAAATGAAATTACAACCAAATTGCAAGCTGATTAAATGTTAGTCGCAATTTTGTCGCAATTTAGTCGCAATTTAGTAGAGAATTTGCGATAGTTTGGTAGAAATTAATTACAAATCGGATGCAAGTTTTAAATAAATAAATGAAAAATGAATAATGAATAATTGAGGAAGCCCGCACAGCGGGCTTCCTCAATTATTCATTAGCTCACAGCGCGAAGCACTCCGCCCCGCTCCGGGACAGCGCACATCATTTCATCATTCAGAGGCTCCACTGCCGGCTTCTCCTTCACGGTCCGGGACAGAAGGCGTCAGGCCCCACTGTCCCGGAGGACCATGAATATAAAACGTTATGGTTTCTTTCGGCTTACTTATTCGACCGGGACAGATGAGATCCGACTGAGGCCTGCCCTGTAAGGAACGGGCTGCGCCCGGTTTATATGCAGGGCAGGAGCTTCGCTGCTCGCTCGCCCCTTCCTTGCCGCCTCCGCTTCGCCCCAGCGCGTAGCGCTTGCTGACTACTGAGTACTGAGTACTGACTACTTCTTCTATCCTACACCTGTAAAAATAAAAAGTAAACCGGCAATGTTGCCGGTTGACAAACGCATAAAAATGTGGTAGGCAATGGCTGATGCCCTGCTTGAAAATGCCTGCAGCCCGGATGGTTCCGCCCATGTATTTCACCGCTTTGTAAGAGTATAATTAGATCAAAACGTTGGAGAGAAAGATGGAAAGTACTGTATCAAAAAAGGCCGATTTATACCAGCGAAACAATCGGGTCCGTTATGTCGATATTGCACGAGGAATTTCCATTATATGTATCATTTTAGGGCATTTGGGCGTAAGTTCAATTAATAGATTTGTTTTCACATTTCACGTTCCTGTCTTTTTTTTGATTTCCGGATATTTCTTCGATGAGAAAAGTAATTGGAAGGTTTTCACGGGAAAAAAAGTGAAAACATTGATCATTCCTTATGTGACTGCCTGTTTGTTGATCATCATTTCAGCAGTATTCTTCAATCAGATCCTGAATCAGGGCCTTGGAGATAAAGCTGTCATAAAAAGCTGGATCGGTGCAGCTTTATATGGGGCAGGAGATAATTACAGCAAGCCCTTTGTTATAAAAGGAATTGGTGCGATTTGGTTTTTGCTGGCGATGTTTTGGGCAAGCCTGATGATGAAATTGTTATTGGGAATCAGAAATGAATTCAGGTTTTTGATCGTATTGGCTATATTCTTTATTGCCGATTGGAGCAGAAAGCGTTTCTTTTGGTTTCCGCTGAGTATACAAGCGGGAGGAACAGCATTGCTGTTTATTTATATCGGTTATTTGTCCAAATATCTCATTACAATATTCAGACAGATCGAAAACAGCATGAAATTTGTATTGCTCGGTTTTGCTGCGTGGGTATGGATCGAATTCATTATCAATTTCAAGAGTTTCTGGCTTGTTCACTGTGATCACGGCCGCGGGGTCGTTGATATTTTCGGCAGTTTGTGCGGCTCTGTATGTATTTTGAGCATTTCATATCTGATCGATAACAAAACAATACTTTTATCCCGGGGATTGGCTTTTTTGGGGAAATACAGTCTTCTAATGTTATGTATGCATATTATCGAGCTGGACACTATTAACTGGAGATGGCTCCTTAAATATGCTTTGCCCTTCATCCCTGATCAGAGTTTATTGGCTTTTATAATTACAGGAAAACTGATCTGGTGCATCGGGCTGACATACCTGCTGTCAAAATGGAACTTTACAAGGAGACTGTTCGGATATTCTTCACGGTAAGCCAGGGATGGTTCTTACGGTCTTATGGGTAGTCACGACCGGGCCCGGCTGTCCCCCTGCCCCTTGCCCCTAACCCCTAACCTCGCAGCACCTCGTCCCCGCTCCGGGACAGTTCACGACCGGGCCCGGCTGTCCCGGGAAAGAGTTGTAACCGAAGATGGATCCCATAGCTGATTTTCCTTCTGCTACCGGGACAGACCGGATCCGGGCTGCCTGTCCCTTCGCTCCGTCGGACTGCTGGCAACTGGGAACCGGGAACTGACTACTGAGTACTGCGTACTGACTACTGTGCTCCGCGCCCTTGCCCCTGACCTCTCATACGAATAAGAATGGCGGCTTCGCCGCCTTCCGTAATTATTCATTATTCATTATTCATTATTCATTATTCATTCTTCATTCTTCATTGTTCATTTACTGCGGGCGCCAACGGGTACAGTCCCCTTTGGCTCAATTCTGAGCCAAAAGGGACAGTCCCCATTGGCACTCCTGAAATCCGGACTATAATTGTAATTGTCAGAAACTGTTTCCGGTTCCTGCAAGGACGTATCGATGGAAAAACTGTTTGCAAAAAGAAAAATAAAATCGCCGATAAACAGAGCGCCCCAATATCATTCAGAAGGAAAGCAGGCCGCTGTTCCGAACAGCCTGATCATGCGCATCATGGAAGATCCGCAGGCTGAAAAAGAGGCAAACCGGCTTTCAAAGGGCATTACCTCAAACACGCCCAACGATGTCCTGAGTGAAATGGGCAGCCGGCTGGGCGCCGATTTTTCCGATGTGCAATTCCACAGCGACTCTTTGAGCATGAACCGGAGCAGGACCATGGGTGCACGGGCCTGGGCACAGGGCAGCGATGTCTACTTCGGCCGGGGCGGCTTTGACCCGAAGGTCGCCGCGCATGAGCTGGTCCATACGGTCCAGCAGGGCGCCGTGCAGGGGAATACGGCACAATCGGCCCCATTGGGCTCGGTGCAGCTCTTCAGCGGGGAAAATGAGGATGATATTCAACGGCGTCAGGTTTCCGCCAACACCGGCACCCTTCAGCTGATGCAGGAACAGAAAGCAAGCTCAGAATATGGTGCGCGTGTGTTCACTGACCTGGTGAAGCCCGCAAAAAAACTGGCTGAGAAAAGCGGAAGACGGATCCGGGGGATGAATGACGAAAGCAGCATGGCTTTCCTGTCCAATCTGAGCGAAAGGGACTATTCCGGGAAGGAGATCATCCGGGACATTGCCAGCCGCACAGTCATTAATAAAGACGAAATGTATGACCGGACCGATGAATACGAAGGCTTCATGGACTATATGGGGAACCGGACAAACAAGGTCGGGCTGAAAACCGCGGCAATGCAGGCCGGTGTTATAAACGAGGACCTGATCAATCAGCACGATAATGATGCAAATTACAATAAACGTGCTTATGAGATGACCGAAGAAGAACTTGCGAATGACACCTTCAATCCCACGCATGATCAGGAGATCGCTGCGGCTCTCAGGAAGATCGATAATGCCCGTAATGTAAAAGAGGCTTATCATGCCTTCCTGGGTTATACGGAAAATAAAGAATATACTGCTCAGGAAATCGCGGAAAGCCAACAGGTCATCAATTTTGCACAGCAGCCGATCCCCCTCATGATGGGTGACCGGGGAAATTTGACCGAGGTAGATCCTTCAGTAGCTGAAGCGCAGAAAAAGATCAATGATGATATAGAAGCAAAGCTCACCGCCGCAAAAAATAAAATGAACGGGGCAAAGTCCAGGGCGAGAAATCTTGCAAAGAACAGCCCGGACTATGATGCCGCAAAGCAGGAATTTGAAGGCGCAAAAGCGGAATATAATGCTGCACAGGATGAGAAACAGAAAAAGGCGAAGGCCATACAATTCCGCTATAAGCAGGGCGCGACGGTCAATCTGCCGCTGCTGAAGGCAAAACTGAAGAATATGGTCCGCCAGGTGCGGGATTATCCGGAATTAAAGCATAAGATCGGCGGGCTGAACATTCAGTGGAATCAAAAGCTTGGCGCTTACCGGGAAGGTACGACCGAAACTGTGATGTCCGTAAATACCAGTGCCGGAGCCTCGGAAAAAACGACGATCAACTATGACGCCTATCTCGACAGAGACTCACCGGAAGGGGCGGCGGAACGGGATCATGTTAATCGGAACCTCTCAAAATCGATCGGGAATCTGAATAAAGCCGGAAATCATGAGCTGGGACATGTACTGGAATCGACACTGAATATCGAAGAAGAGGACCAGCACAAAGGCGTGACCTCGAACGACATTCTGCAAAGTGTTCTGCCAAAGGTTATGACGCAGGATGAGATCAGCCAGGTCCAATATAATCAGCAGGATGGGCTGAACGAGCACAAAAAACGGATCTATCAGGGACAGATCGATACCAGGTCACCGATTTTTGCAGCGAAAAAGATGTCTTCCAAATACGGACAATCCATGCCCAAGGAATTGTTCGCGGAAGCATTCCATGATGTCTATACCAAAGGCGCCGATGCCAAACCGACCAGCATTGAGATCGTGAAGGAATACGAGAGGCGCCAGACAGCCAAACAAAAATCCGAGTTCCGGAAGAAGGAGAGAGGCTGGTTCACCAGAGCCAAACGCTGGCTCGGCAGGAAGTTCAATTTCGGCAGAAGGCACGACGATCCGCAGGCGGCAGGGATGAATGCCGTGCCGGTTCCGCAGCTGCCGGAGATCCCTCAGCTCCCTGCGGCCGGAAACAACCCTCAGCCTGTCGAAGACGAGTTCAGTCATTATCTGGAAAATATGCTTCCGAATGAAGCAATACGGCAGCATGATCAAAATGAAGATAATGCCTCGGATCTGGTGGTTGAAGCTCCGAAACGGAAGAATCTCAAGAAGAAGAGAAAGAAGAAGTGAGAAGCCCGCGCTGCGCGAAGCGCGCAGTACTCAGTACTCAGTACGCAGTAGTCAGTGAAGGGACAGTCAGACCGGATCTGGCCTGTCCCGGTTGAAAAGTGAAAAATCGAGTCAAGGATCCGTCATCGGTTCCACATGCTTCCCGGGACAGCCGGGCCCGGTCGTGAGCTGTCCCGGAACGGGGCAAAGTGCTTCGCCGCTCAAAGTTCCCGTGATACCGCTACCGGTTTCCCGAGGATGATGACCTTATCCGGGGAACAGCAGTCGACCGGATAGACTTCATTGTGAGGGATCAGCCAGATATTATCCTTGTCGTAACTGATCTCCCGGATGGTCACCGGATAGCTCAAACCGGGCATGGAGACCGCGGCCAGATCTCCGTCACGGATCTCTTCCCGGAACGCGATGGTCAATTCGTCCTTATAAAAAATTTCCGGATACATTCCTTCATCCGGCATGATGATCTTCACCAGATTCTCTTTCCCGTAAATCGAGACCGCGTCCTGCGGCTCTTCGTCCTGCGGCACCTCTGCGAGGATCCGGTCCTGTTCTTCCTGCGGAAGCTCTCCGAAAGCGATCGCGTCATTCATATTGCCGAACACCGGCATTATGATGAATTTCTCATTGATCAGGTGCTTCCCGCCGGCTTCGATCAGATATTTCAGTTTTTCTTCATCGCTGATATTCATTTTCCACTCCTTGATCAGATGTTCTATAATGTTGCTTGATATTATAGTACAACATTTCTAATCTTGTCAAGAGTATTTATAGAACAAATGTAATTGTTTGTTCCAGTCTACGGAGTGGGTTGATTTATATTATAGAAACAAGACCAGAAGAAGATTTCAAAAGAATATATCTATATTCCATTTATTTTCTCTTTAAAGCCTCATGGTACATTTCAATCCACGCGCCCACACGGGGCGCGACGATCCCTTTTCATTTCAAATTACAGACGATAACGACATTCCTTTCTAACCTGATCGGCACATTCAATTAAATCAATGACAATTTTCAAAAATCGCAAAGTGAATGACGACGTAAGATGAGCATATGATATAATGAATGCGCAAAAGCACAAATGCACATCAATCAACAGGATAAAAGAATGAACTCGATTGCAGAAAAGAAAACGACACAGATAAACCTATCTCTTTCATTGGAAGATAAGATTTTCTTGAAAAAATGCGCTGCCGAACGTGATACATCGGTTGCGGCAATCATCCATGAATGGATAGAACGCGCTCGGAAGGAGAAAACACCGAATGGCGAAGAAAGAAGTGAGAACTGATCTTTGGGTCGCATCTCAACTGAGCGACTGTAAAATTCAATATGATGCCCAGGGAAGTAATGTCAAAGAAATTGATGATGCTTTGTCTTCTGCGTCAAAGCGAGGCACAGGTAAAGCCGGCTATCCTGAATACGTTGCAGTCGTCAATGATTTTGTTCTCGTTATTGAGGATAAAGCTGACACCGACAAACATATAAAGTTAACAGATGCCGGTATTCTTGATACCAACGTCAAGGCTGTTACAGATTACGCTGTAAATGGCGCATACTTTTACGCTAAGCATATTGCTCAGAATAGTTCATTCAAAAAAGTCTTTGCTATTGGTGTGTCAGGTGATGCCAAACACCATAAAATCACACCGCTCTATGTTGATGACCGTGAAAGTTATATGGAGCTTGAAAATGTTGAATCTTTTACCATGTTCAACAGGCATAACATCTATGAATACTACCTGCGGAATGTGTTGAAAGAAGAAACCGACATAGAGAAAACAACTGCCGAAATTTTAAAAGATGCCGCAACTTTACATGAATACCTTCGAACTTATGGGACGCTGAAAGATCAAGATAAGCCGCTGGTTGTTTCTGGTATTTTATTGGCGTTAGATGAAATTGAACATGGTGGTTTCAATATAAAATCACTTACCGGGGATCAGACAAACGGAATGAGGGATGGTGATAAACTGATTACAGCAATCAGAGGGCGTCTCACACGTTCGAACGTTGGACCGGATGCAAAAAAAGACAAACTACTGGCGGAATTCGCTATTTTACAAACTTCCTTCCGGTTGAATGAGGTAAATCGGACACTTGGAAAGACTCCATTGAAGTATTTCACAGAGTTTTTATACGATCATGTCTTCAAGAATATCAAATATCAAAAGACAAGCGAGGACTTCATCGGACGATTTTATGGTGAATTTATGAGTTATTCCGGTGGTGATGGTCAGACACTTGGCATCGTTCTTACACCTGCTCATATTTGTGAATTGATGTGTGACCTGGTTGACGTCAAACCTGATGATACCATACTGGATCCCACGTGTGGAACCGGTGGTTTTTTAATTGCTGGAATGCACCGTATGCTTTCCGAAGCTCTTACCGAAGAACAGGCAAAGCAGATCAAAAAGAAGCAGTTACACGGTTTTGAACTCCAAAGCAATATGTTTGCTATCGCCTGTACGAATATGATTCTACGCAGGGATGGTAACAGTAATCTTGAATGTTGCGATTTCTTGAAAAAGAACCCGGCCAAAGTCCAGATGAAAGGTGCTACCGTAGGATTAATGAACCCGCAATATTCACAGGGAACAAAAAGCGATCCATCTCAATATGAGCTATCTTTCGTGAAGCATCTTCTCGACTCTCTGACAGATGGCGCAAGAGCAGCGGTGATCGTTCCACAGTCTTCTATGACTGGGAAAACAAAGGATGAGCAAAAATTCAAAGAGTCTATTATGAAGTATCATACGCTGGAAGGTGTTATTACCTGCAATACTGATACATTTTATGGTGTAGGCACAAATCCTGTGATTGCTGTATTCACCGCTCATGAACCGCATCCAGCTGATAAAATCTGTAAGTTCATTGATTTCAGGGATGATGGATACGAAGTTAGAGCACATATTGGACTTGTTGAAGGAGACTCTGCCAAAGACAAGAAACAGCATCTTCTGGATGTCTGGTTCGGTCGCACAGAGGCACCGAGCAAGTTCTGTGTGGAGTCAACATCCCAGGCAGACGATGAATGGCTTCATAGCTTCTATTATTTCAACGACGAGATTCCGACCGAAGCCGACTTCGAAAAGGCTATCGGAGATTATTTATCCTTCGAGTTTTCCATGGTGATGCAGAACCGAGAGTATCTTTTCACGGGAGGTAAGCCTGATGATGAAGCTTGATGATCGGGATTGGAAACCTTGTAGGTTGTCTTCCCTTGGAAAGGTTGAGTCTGGGCGTGATATATATGCTTTAGAACGATTAGATGGTGATATCCCATATATCACGTCAGGTAGCCAGAACAATGGTATAGGCTATTTTGTAGATAACAAAAACGACACCTATGATAAAGGATATATTGCTTTTAATCGTAATGGTGCTGTTGGACTTGCTTTTTATCATCCGTATTGGTCAGTAATGGGTAATGACTGCCGTAAAATACATATTACTGAGGCTGATGAAAATATCTATGTTGGTATTTTCGTAGCAACGGCTATATCGATGCAGAGCAAATCGTTTAGTTATAGCCGTAAACTTGGAACGGGACGTGCAAACAAACTTCAGATTATGCTCCCAGTTACTGATAGTGGGCAACCAGATTATCAGTTCATGGAAGATTATATACGTGAATTGATGGCAAAAAAAAGAAATCAATATCGAGATTATTTACAAAAACAATTGGTAGATATTGAGTTAGAATTAACTAATCGGGGGGGGTACAGCGAAACTCTGAAATCTCACAAATGGACTGAATTCTTCTTGGAAGACTTGTTTACTGTGTCAGCTGGAAGGAGGTTGACAAACGCTGATAAAACAGTCGGCAATAGACCGTTTATTGGGGCGACAGATAACAATAACGGTATTACTGGTTTCGTAGATAACAAGAATAGTTCTCTTGATCGTAATGTACTGGGTGTGAATTACAACGGTGCTCCATGCATTGGTTTTTACCATCCATATGAGTGCATTTTCACGGATGATGTAAAGCGGTTTCATCTGAAAAATCATGATGATAATCCATATATTCTTCTTTTCATGAAAGCGGTGATTCTTCAGCAACAGACAAAATTTAACTATGGTTACAAATTCAATGAAAATCGGATGCTGAGACAGTTATTGTCTGTCCCTGTCACTGATGATGGACAACCTGACTATGACTTTATGGAAGAATTCGGAAAGAAAATGATGATATGTAAATATCAACAATATATCCATTATCTCAATAAATAGTGTCTGCTCAACGGAATGGTACTGAGCGTAAATTACGAGGAAGAAAAGGCTGTCTGGTATAATTAAAGTGCAAAGGAAAAGCGGGAAAAACCGAAAAAACCTTGCACTTTACAGGAGCCAGCCCATGTATATCAAGAATCGACATAGCCAACTACGGTTTACAGATTTCCAGCAGCCAATAGGATTAAAGATGAATCCGGAAAACCGCTGGATCAAAAAAGCAGAAGCGATACCA
>CAZMXF010000020.1:0-18435 GCA_964570015.1 uncultured Oscillospiraceae bacterium
TAGAGATAGTTCACAAATGCTTTGGCAGAGAGCTGGCTTGCAAGGCCGCCGGCGTTTGCGCCTCCCATTCCGTCACAGAGTGCGAGAATAGAACAAGATGCCTTTTCGCAGTCTTCAATCAGAAAGCTGTCCTGGTTTTCCTGTCTGACTTTTCCCTTGTCTGTGAGTCCAAAGCAATTCACTGTCTCACCTTCTCTTGTGTATACGTTATCTTACGTTTTCTTGTACTTGCGGCGGAGCTGTCCGCAGGATGCGTCGATATCACTTCCGAGTCTGCGGCGAACCGTGACGGTTACACCGGCATTCTCCAGTGTTTTCTGAAATGAACGGATCACTGAAGGCTCTGAAGGCAACAGACCGCGTTCTTCCACATAGTTCAGCGGAATCAGATTCACATGCGCTCCAACACGTTTGGCAAGTGCCGCTAGTGCCGAAGCCTGTTCCGGATGGTCATTCGTATCTCGAATCATTGAATACTCAAATGACACTCTCCGTCCGGTCATTTCCGCGTAACGGCGGCAGGCATCCAGCACTGTATCAATCCCTCGATTAGACGGCATCAATTTGGAGCGAAGTACGTCTTCCGGTGCATGAAGCGACAGGGAAAGCGTTACCGGCAGTCTCTCGGCAGCCAGGCGATCAATTCCTTCCGGGAGTCCACAGGTGGAAAGAGTGATATGCCGCAGTCCGATGTTTCGTCCCTCCGGATGGCTCACGAGGTGCAGAAACTGAAGCACATTGTCCAGGTTGTCCATGGGCTCTCCGATCCCCATCAGGACAATGTTGGAAACTCGGTCTCCTGTTTCCTGCTCCGTGAACAGAACCTCATCCAGCATCTCACCTGGTGTGAGATTGCGTACCAGTCCGCCGATGGTGGACGCGCAGAAGCAGCAACCCTGGCGGCAGCCGACCTGACTGGAAATACAAACTGAATTCCCGTAGTGGTAACGCATAAACACTGTCTCGACGGAGTTGGAATCCTTCAATCCCCATAGAAACTTTTCTGTTCCATCTTCCTTTGAGATCTGCCTGCGCAGCATCGTCGGAGCAGTCAGTTCAAAATGTTCTGGCAGAGAATCCCGCAAAGTTTTCGGAAGGTTCGACATCTCCGAAAAGTCCCGGCATCCTCTGGCAAGCCATTCAGAAATCTGTTTGGAGCGATAGCCCGGCAGACCGAGTTCCTGCACAGTTTTACGGAGCTCATCAGGAGACAGCGATAGGATATCAATCATTTTTCTTCACCAGTTTGGCAGCAAAAAAACCGTCATTTCCGTTAAGGTGAGGCCAGGAGCGAAGCATCCCGTTTTCACAGTCAAATCCATCCAGTTCTACAGGTTCCAGGCGGTAATCCGAGTGTCCGTTCAAGAACGCAGTAACCTGTCCTTCATCCTCGTCCAGAAAAACAGAGCAGGTGGAATACAGCAGAGTGCCCCCAGGTCTGACATAGTCTGACAGATTATCCAGAATCTTCGCCTGAATTGAGAGCAGTTCCTCCACATCCCGGAAGCTGCGCTGCCGGATTCCCGGATGCCGGCGGATCACTCCGGTGCCGGAACATGGAACATCCGCGATTACTGCATCAAAGGCTTCGTGATAATCCGCACAATACTCCGTCGCATCCATAAGACGCGTCGGGATATCCATACCAAGTCTCTGATAGTTATCCATGCAGCGTTCCAGCCGCAAGGCGTTCACATCGCAGGAGAGTATGCTTGCTCCTTCCAGCAAAGCCGCTAGACTCTTTCCACCCGGGGCCGCACATGCATCCAGTACGCACATTCCCGGTCTCAGTCCGATGATTTTTACAGAAGCTCTGGCTGCATTATCCTGGACAAAAAACAAGCCTTCTTCATAACCGGGCAGTATATCAACTCGCCTGCTCGAAATCGTAACTGAAGGAAAGTCTTCTCGCATGGAAAGCGGCAAAATCCCCTTCTGCTTCAGCATATCGGAAAATGTACTCAGATCCGTGCGCTGGGTATTGATCTGCAGGCAAAGGTCAGGAATCTCCTGGTTGCTCTCCAGAAAGCACCTAACAAATGCAGAATCATGTTCCCGAAGAAGCTGTTCCACGAGCCAGTCCGGATGGCTGAAACGCAGAGCGAGATCGGTACTCTGATCCTCCTGCAGCAGAAGTAACTTATCCGAGCTGATCTTCCGCAGCACCGCATTGACCATTCCGGCTGCGTAGCGCTGTTTTGACGCTCGACAGCTGTGTACAGCATCGTTCACCGCTGCGGAATCCGGAATCCGATCCAGAAACAGAATTTGATAAGCCCCGATTCGCAAAAGGTCCATTACATAAGGATGAGGCCGTGAAGAACTCAGATAGCGCAGAATACATACATCGAGGAAGCGCTCGTTCTGCAGTACGCCATAAAACAGGCGTTCTGCCAAGCGAGTGTCATCTTCCCGTTGGCATTGTATTCTCTCTTCGATCCCCCGTCTGCGAACCTGTTGCAGTGCATGCAGCGCCGCCGAACGAGCCGGAGAGGCATTCGATCTCACGGATGGAGACATAATTGAACTGCTTCCAGTCTTATTCACAACGTTCACAGGCTCAGACGATGTCCGCGCAAATAATCTGCTGCAGACATTCTCTTTTTACCGGGAGCCTGTAGTTCAGTAATCAGGAGCATTTTCCCATCTTTACAGGCTACTCCGATCCCCGAATTGTCAGCGGAGACGATAGTACCCGGATCCGCATCTGTATGCCCAGGTGAATACTCGGCATGAAAAACCTTGACTGTCTGTCCACCCAGTTCCATGGTAGCTACAGGCCAGGGCTGCAGTCCAAAAATCCATTTTCGTATTTCCCGTGGGCTGCGGTTCCAATCGATCGGACTGAGCTCCTTGCTCAGGCGTGTAACATAAGTAGCCTCTTCGTGATTCTGCGCACGACGCGGCGCCTGTCCACGATCGATATCCGTCAGGGTGCGGGAAAGCAACTCCGCACCGAGAACCTTCAGTCGGTCGTAGAGTTCTCCGGAAGTTTCCGTCTCTCCGATCTCTGTTTCCGTCTCATAGATGAGATCTCCAGCATCCATGTCTGCAACCAGGTGGAAGGTGCAGACTCCGGTTTTGGTATCGCCATTGAGTACTGCCCATTGAATCGGAGCCGCCCCACGATACTTCGGCAGCAGAGATCCGTGTAAATTCACCGCTCCGTATTTTGCCGCGTTCAGAACATTATCCGGAAGAATCTTCCCGTATGCAACGACTGCGATGATATCGGCCTTAAACTCTCTGAGCTTTTCGATCACATCCGGGTCACGGAATGACGTGGGCTGTAAAATAGGGATCCCGTTTTGAAGCGCACATTCCTTTACCGGAGAAAAGCTGGTCTGCATTCCACGGCCACGCGCCTTGTCCGGTTGGGTATAAACTGCACAAATTTCAAACCCATCTCGGATCAGCCTCTCCAGAGAGGCTTCCGCAAAATCAGGAGTGCCCATAAAGATCACTCTCATATCAGTCCTCCGAGGTCTCCTGCTGTCCGTTCTGCAGCTCTTCTTCGGTCAACATACGCTCACATTTTGACGTAAATACAATGCCGTTGAGATGATCGATTTCGTGAGCGAAGCAACGTGCGGTCAGTCCCTCTCCGGAAACTTCGAAATAATTACCTAGGCGGTCCTGGGCTCGAACCTTTACCCAGGCCGGGCGGGAAACAATCCCGTACTGTCCGGGAACACTGAGACATCCTTCCGGTTCATGCTGCTCGCCGGTAGCTTCAATGATCTCAGGATTCACCAGTTCGATCAGCACAGGTTCCTCACCCTCGGGAACATTGGTCTCCAGCACCAGAACAACCCGGCGCAGGACACCTACCTGCGGAGCCGCCAGCCCGACGCCGTCCGCCTGCTGCAGTGTCTCCGTCATATCGTCAAGCAACTGATGCAGTCTTGGATTAAACTCTGTCACGACACGGCATTTCTTGCTGAGTGTAGGATCCTCTTCTGTCAGAATGTTTCTGAGAGCCATTCAAATACTCCTTTGAATACGATTTCCATATAAACTTACAGACTCAGGAGCCTGTTTCGTTTTCAACATAAAAACACACATCTCGCATTTCCCTATCCTTGCTGCATGCAATCAGAACTGAGGACAGGATCTGTCGGATGTTTCTGTTGATCCTGCAACGGATCTGAAGCCGATAGCGGAATCGATCGCTCACCTTCACAACCGGCAGAGGAACCGGGCCAAGCAGTTCAGCCTGTTCTCCGCTCTGCTCCAGCATGGCACCAAGCATCTGTCTGCACTTCCGCAGCGCATTCAGCACACGTTCCTCATCCCGACCGGAAGCAGTAAGTGCTGCCCAATGGTAAAACGGAGGAGCATTCTGCATCTTTCGCATCTCCAGCTCGGCATGATAGAATGCTTCGTAATCCTGCGCAGCAGCAAGGCGTATGATCTCGTTATCGGGAGTAAAGGTCTGTATTACGGCCTCTCCGGGCTTTTCTCCCCGACCACAGCGGCCGATTACCTGCGCAAGCAGCGAGAAGGTCTTTTCACCTGCTCTGTAATCGTTGTTGTACAGTCCCTGATCTGCAGAGACAACGCCGACCAGCGTGACATTGTCAAAATTCAGCCCCTTTGCGATCATCTGTGTCCCTATCATCAGTGGGATCTTCTCCTGGATAAACCGGCGGAACAAGACTTGATGGGATCCAAGAGGGCTGACTGAATCTGCATCAACCCGCAAAACTTCTGTCCCCGGAAAAAACTCTTTCAATTCTTCTTCCAGTTTTTGAGTTCCGGCGCCAAAAAAACTCAGCTTTCCTCCGCATTCCGGACAGACTGAATCCAGATTTCTTCCGGCACCGCAGTAATGACAGATCATCCTGTTTCTTCTGGCATGCCAGGTCATCGCCACCGAGCAATGCGGACAACGGTAAATATAGCCACATTGAGAACAGGTAACCAGCTTGTTCGTCCCCCGCCGGTTCAGGAAAAGAATGGACTGTTCTCCCTTTGTAATGCGGTCCAGGATCGCTTCTTTCAGAGTGTGACTCAGGTCGGACGTGTTTCCGTTGAGAAGCTCCTGTTTCATGTCAACGATCCGTACCGAGGGAAGTGGATTATCGTTAAACCGATGCAGCAGCCTGTGATAACCGTATTCTCCCCGCTCGGCATGATACCGTGAGGTCAAGTCCGGTGTTGCAGAACCGAGCAGCAGAAAAGCATTTTCCTGCATACATCGAAAACGTGCAACCTCTCTTGCGTGATAACGCGGAACAGATTCCGAGCGGTAGCTGTCCTCCTGTTCCTCGTCGATAATAACCAAACCAAGATCGGAAACCGGAGAAAAAACTGCGCTTCTGGTCCCAATGACCAGCCGGGCATCCCCGCGGCGGATTCGCTTCCATTCATCATAACGTTCCCCGGATGACAGACCGCTGTGCAATACTGCAACGCTTTCGCCAAACCAGGAGCTGAATACAGCCAGCATCTGAGGTGTCAATGATATTTCAGGTACGAGGAGCATTGCTCCTTTACCTTCTGCAAGCGTCCTGGAAATCAGATGAGCATAGATGCTGGTCTTCCCACTGCCGGTCACGCCGGAAAGAAGACTTACACCGCTCTTTTCTGCATCAGCCTTCTGTGTCAGAATCACATTCAGCGCTGAATGCTGTTCTTCGTTCAGTTCCGGAAGGGGCCGCACTTCGATATCGCCAGGTGTAACACGACGAAGGACTTCCATCTGAAACAGTTCGATGATCTGCTTTGACTCGAGTGCCTTCAGCGTTGCCTTTCCGGCACCTGTAAACTGCATGAGATCCAGACTGGGAAGCACCTCAAAACTGCAGAGCAGATCAACCAGTTCCGCCTGTTTCGGCGCTCTGGAACGCCTGGCTTCTACAAAGGCTGCAGCCTCGTCTGTCGGAATGATAAGGCGCACCATTTCCCGGGTCTTATCCCGGGTTTTCCGGCGTCCGGATCGATCAAACCACAGTCCCGCAGGCAGCATCACTTTGACAGCGTCATATACAGTACAGTAATAACGCTCCCTCATGAAGAGCGCAAGCCGCAGCTGTTCTTTACTGATCAGTGGTTCTGGATCCGCAGCTCGGAGTATTTCCTTACAGTCCGGGTAACTGCTTTCTTGCGATAAAGAAAGAACGATGCCTTCCGTTACACGGTTTCCCTTACCAAACGGAACAAACACCCGAACTCCCGGCTGCACCTTCAATTGCAGTTCCTCGGGAATACGATAATCGTAGGGTCTGTCGATGGCGTAGGTCGCCGCTGATACAGCAATCCTGGCGAACATGAATTCCGCAGATTACTGGATGGTCAGCTTCCCAGTATAAACCTCGTCGATGGCAGTGGAAACAGGCTTTTTTTCCAGTGTGATTTCATGCGTTTCTGCCTCGGCGGAGAGTGTTCTGGCCCGTCTGGCAACAAGGTTAACAAGCTGATAACGGCTGCCGACTTTCTCTACAAGTTCGGCTACAGGGGGGTAAAGCATCATGATACAATCATTTCCTTTTCTAAAAATGTGATAAAAGACCTGAATTTGCCTTCTCAAGTCTGAATTGCGCTGCAGCGCTTATTTTGCTAGTTCCTTCGCAAGCACCGGATCAAACCGGCACTGTTCTGCAGTAATAATGGCACTGAATTCACTGGCAGCTGTCTCCACATCCTGATTCAGAATCAGGTAGTCGTAGAAGTCGGCTTCCAAGATCTCTTCCCGGGCACGGGCAATTCTTGCTTCAATCACGTCCATAGCATCCGTACCACGTCCTTCCAGACGTCGGCGAAGTTCTGCGATCGACGGCGGCATCATGAAGATGGTTACTGCTTCCGGCATCTTCTCTTTCACCTGTCTGGCACCCTGGATCTCGATGTCGAGAATCACATTCATTCCTTTCCTGAGCTGTGATTCTACATATGGGCGCGGCGTTCCGTAGTAATTTGACACATAGCATGCATGCTCCAGGAGTTCATCATCGGCGACCATTTTTTCAAATTTAGCGCGATCGATAAAGAAGTATTCCCGTCCGTCAATCTCTCCAATGCGCGGACTCCGCGTCGTGACAGAGGTGGAGAAACACAGATCCCGGCGTTTCTCCATGGCCTTGAACACCACCGTGCTCTTGCCTGTCCCGGAAGGTCCGGACAGGATGATGAGTTTTCCCTTTTTTGTCATTCGGTAAATGATCCCCCGTTTTCAATTTCGGTCTTCATCTTCTGTGCAAGTTCCTCCGGCGTAAGAGCGGATAAAATCATGTGATTGCTGTTCATCAAAATCACGGCTCTGGTACTCCTGCCGAAAGAAGCATCTACCAGCTGCCCCCGTTCTCTTCCGTCTGCAATCATCCGCTTGATGGGAGCTGAGTCCGGAGAAAGGATCGAGACAATTTTATCTGCTGCGATATAATTGCCGAAGCCGATGGATATCAGTGTCCCGTCTGTAGGCTTATTCAATGTTCTGTACCTGTTCTCTGATTTTCTCAATCTCCGACTTCAAATCCACTACCAGATAAGCGATTTCGGAATCCTGGCACTTTGACCCGATGGTGTTCGCTTCCCGGTTGAATTCCTGAATCAGGAAATCAAGTTTGCGCCCAATGGGAGATCCTTCTGCCATCATCTTCCGGAACTGAGAAAGATGGCTGTGCAGACGCACGGTTTCTTCATCGGTGGCAACTCTGTCAGCGAAGATCGCGGCTTCCGCAATCACACGTTCTTCCGCAACCGCGGTATCATTCAGAACTTCACGGAGCTTCGCTTCCAGGCGCTCACGATAGGCTGAAACCGTATTGGGAGCCTGACGTTCCACAGCCAGAACCATATCTTCAATTCGATCCGCTTTCTGCAGCAGATCCTTCGCAAGCTTTTCCCCTTCCCGGCTGCGCATTGCGTTAAAGTCCAAAAGTGCCGTATCCAGCAGTGGCATCAACTGTTCCAGAAATGCAGCCTGGTCCAGTTCTTCCTTTTCCAGCGAAAGAACGTCTGAGAATCGCGCAATATCAAGGGCCGAAACAGAAGTTGGTAATTCCAGGTTCTGTCCGATCTCCGTGATCGCGTTCCGATATGCTTCTGCCAGTCGGGAATTCACACGGATCCTGGTCTGGTCGCTTTCAACACTGTCCAGTGTAAGGAAAAAGTCCAATTTGCCACGGGAAACCTTTTGTTGAATGTAGTTTTTGATTTCACTCTCCGCAAAGAGGAATCCGCGAGGAAGCTTGATACCGAGGTCGAGGTAACGGTTGTTCACACTCCTCAATTCGATTGTAATGGCAAATCCTGCAACCGTCCCTTTTGCACTGCCGTATCCGGTCATACTCCTGATCATGTCGTTGTGCTATCTCCTGTCTTCATTTTTCTGAGATGGAACATGTTATGAGATGATTTCAAACTGTATCTGCCGATCTGCACTCTGACGCCGCTGCTGTTGTACGAGGATCACGGCCGAAAGAATCAGCCCTAAAAAACTCACAAGAATCGCTAGTCCTTCGGAAGCTCCCAGGACCGTCGCAATCACGAAACCGAGAACAAACAGTATCATCGGCATCACATATACCAGGACCGCTGCCGAAAACACCTTTGAAGTGCGGCTTTCAATCACCACATGCTGCCCGGGTCTGGCGTTGATCCGGTTTTTCGCAACAGCTTTCAGTTCCGATTGGAAAATGCAGCTTTCACAGTTCCCGCAGTTGCTTCCGCAGGCAGTAGACCTTGTTACGACGACTTCTGCCATGGAGTTCGGGAGCAGTTTGGTTACAATCGCATCCTGTGTCATGTCTTTTCCTCGCTGTTGTTACGAACGTTGAAGATCAACCGAGATCTGATAATCTCCGACTGCGCCGACATCAACAAAGCCGTCCACATAAATCTTAGCAGGAACCATATATGGGCCTGTGGATTCTTTATAGTCCGCCAGATCGGCCACGGCTCGGATATTTTCCGCTGCCAGTTCTGCGAGCTGCTCTTCCGTACCGCGAATCACGACATCCAGACTTTCGCTCAGAATCTCTGCATGAATTCCTTCCGGCGTATTGATCACGGAAATATTCTTAAGGATGAAGTTGGAAGTGGTGAGTCCTGCTATCTCCACATTGACCTTCGCTTCAGTGATGCCGCTGATATTCCGCAGGGAATTATCAAACGGGATTGTATAAGTTTCGGAGAAGCTGCTCTTGAAGTCGGTCAGGTCGATGGTACTGAGAATGATGCGGTTCATACCGTCCAGAATTGCCGAATCTCCTGCCAGTGTAATTCGATCCGGTGTAATGGTCACAATCGTATTGGCAGTCGTGGCACCGGAGCCTTCGATCAGTTCAACAGACAGAGGAATATCTTTGATCTGCAGAATTGGGAGAGTTGCGGCGATGGTTTCCTCGGAAGCTGTCAGATGCTCGGTCGAAACCGGTGTCCCGCTGCTGTTCATCAATACGAAGGGGACATCATCCGTAATCGTACTCGAAGCGACCTGTCCCGCACCGAAATCTACCCAAGCGTACGATACTTCTCTCAGATATGCATCTGGACCGGTCACGGTAATGGTGTTCGGTTCAAATACCGGAGACTCAGCTGTATAGCCGTCGGCCAGCATCCCTTCAAAACCACCGCGAACAGGAATCGAAACTGAGTTCAATGTGGAGACGACGAAATTGACGGTCTCAGGGCTATAGGATACTTCTGCCAGATTCCTGGTGTCCACGCCATTCGGGTAAATCAACTTGTATTTCATCGAAGCGTAGGCGGCTCGGGAAAGCTTACTGACGTCGATTTGGGCGGTCAGATCCTGTGAATTCAGCGAGTCCACTATTCTTCTCGGCCCGCGTATTTCGACACGGACATTGTTGGTATCGACATCTGTCACGACCAGATTCTTGGAAGCTCGGAGAGTCTCTTCACCTATGAGCTCCACAGGAACACCACGGAAGATCTGCGTCACCACGGAATTCTCTGTGCTGACGACATAGGTCCAGATCGCCAGCGAAGACAGCAGGGAGACAAGCATCCACAGAATCTTTTGACTTGTTTTAGTTGTTTTCTGATTCTTCGGCTCCATCGCGATCCTTCTTCCATATGTGCTGCAGGGTGTCCTTTATGCGGTCCTTCCAGCTCAGCTTCTTCTCGTCTACAATCAGCTCCTGATGCAGCAGTTCTGTCAGCGACGCACCGTTCAGGTGGCGCTTCAGTGTACCGTCCAGTGCAAATGAGATTGCTCCGGTCTCTTCGGACACGATGACAACAACCGCATCTGACTGTTCACTCAGACCGATGCCTGCCCGGTGCCGCATGCCGAGCTCCTTGCTGAGGTTTCTGCTCTGAGTCAGAGGCAGAACACAGCCGGCCGCCGCAATGCGGGCATTGCGGATGATCACGGCACCATCATGCAGCGGAGCCTTGTTGTAGAACAGGTTCTTGACCAGTTCAGCCGTGACATCTGCGTTCACAATGGTCCCGGTGGTCATGATCGACCCGAGGTCGACTGATCGTTCAAAGATAATCAATGCACCTGTTTTGGAGGCTGACATATCCACACAGGCTTGCACGACTTGAGAAATCGCAGTCTCCAGTTCCGGGGTCGAAATACTTCTATTCGAGGTGAATCCGCTTCCCACGCGCTCCAGGACACGACGGAGCTCAGGCTGAAACAGCACAACCAGTGCGATCAGACCGAGTTCCATTGCCCTCCTGAGCAGGAAGTTCAGCATCGTGAGACCCAGCAGATAGGACAGAATCAGCACTAAAACCAGGATCAGAATGCCTCGCGCGACGTTTTTCGAATTCGTTCTGCGCACGAAGTTGATCGCCTGGTAGATCAGATACGCAACAATCAGGATATCGATTGCGTCCCAAAAGCCGATGGTCTGGATATAGCTGAGAGCAGTGCTGAGAAGGTTGGCAAATGCGTCCATGTTTGTCTCCTCAAGCGTTAAAACATAACTTGATTATTATAATTCAAAACAGCCTAAAGTGCAAGTTCTATCTTCCTTGTTACCCGTTTTCTGCAGGCATCGGTGCTGTCGCCGTAATGATCCGTTCGTACACAGCTCTCTGTGCCTGCATAGTCAGTTCGTTTTCTCTTTTCATGACATAGCGATAGGTGTCATCCGGGCTCAGACTGCTCATATGGAGAATGTAGCGCCCCGCTGCAAGAGAAGCACCATAAGCCAGATCCGCTCCGGTCGCGAGATCCGCTTTCACGTTTTCTTCCGCCAGGTCAGCCATCTCGCATGCCAGATCGAGGCATTGCCCCATCATATTGACAATCTCCAGGCAGATGCTCACAGCCGCCTGTCTGGCAGCTTCGATGGTTCTGTCGTCACCTTCCTTCAGGGCTCGGCGCAGCGGTCCGCGGCATTTGACGTCCTCATCGATCAGCTTCACCATATAACTGCGGAGGATCTCGGTGTTACGTACATACCAGTCAAGCTTTTCATTCTCTCCCCCTGCCTGGCGAATCTGTACCGCAGCTCGTGACACCATTGAGGCAGAAAGCGCGGCAGAAGCAGCAGCAGCGGAACCGATCCCTGCATTCTCTTCAGGATCGGCAAGCTTCTTTGTGAGTATGTCTGCCGTCTCGTTTCGGTAAATCTGAATCTTAATGCCTTCGGCCATTTGAAACGCTCCTCTCAATCGTTGTGATTGAACGCTTTCAGCTCCAGTCCGGGATTCTTTTGCAGTGCCCAGTCTACACACCAGGAAGAGGTAAACAGAAGCAGGTTATTCCCTTTGAAGTCCTGTACCCACTTGGTGTCGCTGGTCAGATTCAGCAGCGGGATATCCACATTATCACCGGAGACCCAGCGGATGAGCTCATAAGGCAGATCTCTGCGCCGGATATCCACACCGTATTCTGTCTTCAGCCGATATTCCAACACCTCAAACTGCAGCACACCAACGACGCCGACCAGGATTTCCTCCACACCGGTATGCGGTTCATGGAAAATCTGAATGGCACCTTCCTGCGCAATCTGCATGATGCCCTTCTCAAATTGTTTGCGCTTCATGGTGTCGATGCGCTCCACAGCCGCAAAGTGCTCCGGCGCAAAGCTGGGGATTCCTTCGTAACGGATGTCCATCCCTTTTTCACATACGGTGTCGCCGATAGAAAAGATCCCCGGATCGAATACGCCGATGATATCACCCGCAAATGCCTCGTCGATGATGGAGCGGTCAGAAGCCATCAGCTGCTGCGGCTGAGACAGTCTCAGGGCCTTTTCTCCCTGTACGTGATAATACTCCCTGTCCCTCTGGAAGCGGCCGGAACAGATACGCATGAAAGCGATACGGTCGCGGTGTGCCTTGTTCATATTCGCCTGGATCTTGAAAACGAAAGCTGAAAATAAATCCTTGCACGGATCAATCGTCTCTCCATTGGATACACGGGGCAGAGGCGGAATTGTCATCTCCAGGAAGCTCTTCAGGAACGGTTCTACACCGAAGTTGTTCAGCGCCGACCCGAAGAAAACGGGACTGAGCAGTCCCGCCCGGATTGCCTCCAGGTCAAAGTCGTATCCGGCTCCGTCGACGAGCTCGACGTCGTCTTCCAGTGTACGGCGCAGACGCTCCCCGATCAGCCCGTCCAGTTTCTCTGTCTCATCAAGTCGGCAGGCAACGGACGAGATACGGTTCTGGCCTCTGTGGAATTCCTGAAATGCAAGGATCTGTTGGTCCTGTCGGTCGTACACACCTTTGAAATCACTTCCGCATCCGATAGGCCAGTTCATGGGGTAGGTTCCGATACCGAACTCTTTCTCCAGTTCCTCCAGCAGGTCATAGGGGCTGCGCGCCTCGCGATCAAGCTTGTTGATAAAAGTGAAAATTGGGATATGCCGCATCGCACAGATCCGGAACAGTTTCCTGGTCTGCGGCTCAATGCCTTTCGCGGCATCGATGACCATAACGGCAGAATCAGCGGCCATCAGTGTCCGGTAGGTATCCTCCGAGAAGTCCTGGTGACCCGGTGTATCGAGGATGTTGATGCAGTAGCCGTCATATTCAAACTGCATCACCGACGAGGTGATCGAAATTCCTCTCTGCTTCTCCAGCTCCATCCAGTCAGAGACAGCATGGCGTGCTGTTGCCTTTCCTTTTACCGAACCGGCTTGCTGGATCGCTCCGCCGTAGAGCAGAAGTTTTTCTGTCAGGGTCGTTTTACCGGCGTCCGGGTGCGAAATGATCGCAAAAGTTCTTCTTCTGTTGATTTCTTCATTTAGTCTGGGCATATCTGTTTCGTCGCTCCAATTGCATGATAATAGCAGTATAAAGGGTAATTCATGTAATGTTACCACAACATGAATTGAATTGCAATGTATCAATTATGAAAATACTTGATTCCTTGCTTGATGGAAAGATATAAATATGTTAGAATGAGCAGCATGAACACAAATGAACTGAAAACTGAATATTATGCAGCCAGGAAAGCCTGGTTGGACCACCATTTCTCAGATCTGAACCCGATGCAGCGGCAGGCTGTTCTGGCAACGGAAGGGCCGGTTTTGATCCTTGCCGGAGCTGGCAGCGGAAAAACCACTGTCCTGATTCGGCGTATTGAGAATCTCATCCGCTTTGGTGCTGCAGCCGATTCGGATGATCTCCCGTCCGGCGCAGATGAAGCGGAGATGAAGGCCCTGCGCTCTCTTCTTCCGGATGCTGAGCCTTTTGCGGTTCTTCGGCCCGTACCTCCCTGGAAGGTTCTCGCCATCACCTTTACGAACAAGGCTGCCGATGAACTGAAACATCGCCTTGAAGAACGCCTGGATACTGAAGCCGGTGACATCTGGGCCTGCACTTTCCATTCCTGCTGTGTCCGGATACTTCGTCGTGATGCGGAACTTCTGGGATATGGCTCCGGTTTCAGCATTTATGACACAAGCGACAGCGTGAGCCTGATGAAGCGTATTCTGAAAGATCGCAACCTGGATGAAAAGGTCTATCCTCCACGTGCTGTTCTCTCCGCTATCAGCCGTGCCAAGGATGCAAAGATCCTGCCGGAAGAATATGCAGCCGATGCGCAGAAAAGTCATGATGCCCGAAGTATCCGGATAGCAGAACTTTATACAGAATACAGCCGTCGTCTTTTCTCCTCAAATGCCATGGATTTTGACGACCTTATTCTGAACACCGTTCTCCTGCTGGAGCGTTTTGAGGATCGACGTGAGTTCTGGCAAAGGCGATTTGAATACATTATGGTAGACGAATATCAGGATACGAACCATTTGCAGTATCTGCTGATCTCGCTTTTGGCTGCCCAACACCGCAATCTGTGCGTCGTTGGGGATGACGACCAGAGCATTTATCGTTTTCGCGGTGCCACCATCGAGAACATACTCTCCTTTGAGCATCAGTTCAAAGGCTGCCGGACGATTCGTCTGGAGCAGAACTATCGGAGCACTGAACATATTCTCGAAGCAGCCAACAATGTGATTCGTAATAACCGTTCCCGCAAAGGTAAAGAGTTATGGACCGGTCTGGGCCGCGGAGATCCTGTTCAGGTCTTCTCTGTTCGCGATGAGCATGAGGAGGCCTCCTCTGTCGCATCGTCGATTCTCTCTGATTTTTCTCAGGGAATGCGCTGGAGAGATCATGCTGTTCTCTACCGGACGAATGCACAGTCTGGCCAGTTTGAGTTTGCCTTGAAGCGCTCAGGTGTTCCCTACCGCGTGATTGGCGGAGCACGATTCTTTGACAGGACTGAGGTCAAGGATGTTCTCTCCTATCTCTGTGTTATTGCAGATCCAATGGACGAGATACGTCTTCTCCGTATTATCAACACCCCGGCCCGCGGCATAGGAGAAAAGAGTGTTGAAACTGCCCGGGCCATTGCCCGCGACCAGGCGCTTTCACTTTTCGAGGTTCTGGAGCATGCTGATTTCTATCCTTCACTGAGCCGCGCTTCTGTCCGGATGCGGGAGTTTGCACGGATGATCCGTGAGCTGCAGGATGAGCAGCTCACCAGTGACGCGCTTTATGACCGCGTGCTGGAAAAGACCGGTTATATCACCATGCTTGAACAGTCCAGGGACGAACGGGATGAAAGCCGCGTAGATAATGTCCATGAGCTCAAAAGCAGCATCCTCGCTTACCAGAATGAGAGCGGCGATACCTCCCTCCCCGGTTATCTTGCGAGTATTGCGCTTTATACGGATGTGGACAGTATGGACCACGATGAGGACTCCGTAATTCTTATGACGATCCACAGTGCCAAGGGCCTCGAATTTCCAGTTGTCTATGTAGTCGGTATGGAGGAAGGGCTGTTCCCGGGACTTCGTTCCATTGGAGAGCAGGATGAGATGGAAGAGGAACGCCGCCTCTGTTATGTTGCATTCACAAGAGCAAAAAAACGGCTCGTGGTTTCATATGCTCGTCAGCGCATGCTTTACGGAAAGACGACGGCCAACCGCCCGAGTCGTTTTCTCGAAGAGAGCGGTCTGGCACCAGAAGAACCGCAGCCCCACAGCGCCTCTTTCTCTGTTTCCCGTATGCGAGGTGAATCCGGCTGGCTATATTCGCCGTCTTTTTCCAGGTCTCGGTCGGGCGCAAGTGCTGTCGTGTCAAAGCGCAGCACCTGCACCCCTTCCCCAACCGTATCACTCCCGGAATTCTCGGTCGGTCAACGGGTGCATCACAATGCTTTCGGTGACGGCACCGTCATAAAAATGACCCCCATGGGAGGAGATCAGCTTATGGAAATCAATTTCGACAGGCATGGATCTAAAAAACTCATGCTGAAAGCAGCTGCCAGATATCTCGAATCGAAATAATTCCTTCATTTTCATTTTATAGTCTGTTCATGTATCGCGATTTACTGAATGCTATAATCCATTTCAGATATTAATTGGAAAGGAAGATGCATACATGGATGTACAGAACGTAATTGAAAAGATCAAGGAACTTGTGAAAAAGGGCAATGTCTCCCGTATTGTAGTATGTCGGAAAGGCCAGCAGGTCCTCAACATTCCTGTAAGTGTCGGAGCGGTTGGCGCAGTAGTCGGTCTGGCAGCTGCCAAGTGGGTTACTCTTGCCGCAGTTCTGGCCACCATCGGTCTGGGCTGCACCGTCGAAGTTATCAAATCTGACGGCGGCATCGTTAATGTCATGGATGAAGAGAGCAATCAAAAGGTCCGCAACTTCGCTGCAGATGCAGTTGAAAAGGTCAAAGAAAATATCCCCGTGTCCATCAGCGTGGACATCAAGCGTGATGAAGACGTCGTAGATGCAGACGTTGAAGAAGTCCACGAGACTGACGAGAACAAGTAAGTTTATCCCCTTGGTTAAAACGCAACTCCCTCCCCGTTCCGGGAGGGAGTTATGTTCATTGAGGAACTGTTTTCTGTTTCCTTAATTCTATGATGCATTATGGAGAAAACACATGAAAGAGCTCACCGTAGGCAAAAACGATGCCGGACAACGTCTCGACCGCTTTGTAGCCAAAGCAGTTCCCCTGCTGCCGGACAGTCTTCTGCAGAAGTATATCCGCCTCAAGCGTATCAAGGTCAATGGGAAGCCCTCCAAGCGGGATCTGCGTCTTTCGGCCGGTGATGTGCTGATGCTTTATATCAACGACGAATTCTTCGAAGCGCCGAGAGAGGAAAATGCCTGGCTGAAGATCGCGAAACCACGTCTCAATATTCTCTATGAGGATGAGAATATTCTTCTGGCCGATAAGAAACCCGGTGTGCTCTGCCACAGTGCCGGAAAATGGGATTACAACACCCTGATCGCCAACATCCAGGCATATCTTGCCCAGAAAGGTGAATGGCACCCAAAGGAGGAGAACTCCTTTTGTCCTGCCCTTTGCAATCGCATCGACCGGAATACCGGCGGCATTGTCATTGCTGCAAAAAATGCCGAGGCTCTACGGATCCTGAATGAAAAGATCCGGGACAGGGAGATTGAAAAATACTATCTCTGTGCCGTCTATGGACGTCCAAAGCCGGACAACGGACAGCTGAAAAATGAGCTCTTCAAAGACGCAGTCAAGAATCAGGTCTATGTGAAGTCGAAGCCCGAACCCGGTTCCAGAAGCGCTGTCACCGAATATCAGGTGCTGATGACCAGAGCCGGTCTGTCTTTGGTTGAATGCCGTCTTCTGACCGGCCGTACTCATCAGATTCGCGTCCAGATGGCATATGCAGGATGGCCGCTGCTCGGCGATGGGAAATACGGACGTGAACAGATTAATCGCCGCTTTCATGAGGAAGGACAGGCACTCTACTCCTGGCGATTGTGTTTCGATTTTTCCACCGATGCCGGTCTGCTCAATTATCTCCGAGGAAAAGAATTTTCAGTAGCCCGTGAAAACATTGACTTCGTCGCCAAATACTTTCCGGAATCGAACTGACTGCTCTTTCTTCCTGATCTCAGCTGCATAACATATGACAAAACACCTGCAGAACGGTTTTATTCTGCAGGTGTTTTGCTTGTATTTATTTCGAATCAAGCAGGAACGTTTCTCTTGCCTCCGGTCAACTCTTCGTCCCCGGAATCAGCGGTATAGTGCGGGAGTCCAATAGCTCTGCTGATAAAGATCCGTAAAGCGGAAGCTCTGGCGGAGATTTCCGTCCCCGAGATCTACATAGGAAATTGTCATGTTCTCTGAGACAGTCATCGGGTCACCAAGAAGATAACTGTCCTCATAGACGCCTGTGTAGCTGTAATAGTCGCAGATGAAGTCAAGCTTGTCGCCAGCTTTCCAGAAGACGCGATCATTGTCCACCCAGTCGGCATCTGCCTCAGGGATCTCATCCGTGATAGCCGGGACACCCTTTGCGACAGTATCAGTCTCGCTTTCGGAATAGACGCGGCGCAGACCGGTGATCGTACCATATGGATGTTCCGGATCAAAGGAAACCATGATATTGACGCGCTCATCATTCAGGAGAGCAGGCACGTAGCCTGTGATAATGGCGTCATCTCCTTCTCCGATGGTATACTCATGACGAAAAGCCACCGGCTGATCGTTGATGGCGAGCCAGGTATTGTCCTGAGGTGCGAGCAGGTTTCCGTTGTCATCAAAGTCGAAAACCGCGTCCAGGCCGAGGTCGATATAACCGTTTCCGTCGTCATAGAAGAGATTGTACTCCAGGCTTTCAACTAAATCCCACTGTTCTTCCGGAAGAGCGATGCATTCCTGTCCTGCTTCGTTGGTATTCCAGACCAGCCAGGTCGGATCAAAGCTGTTGGCCGCAATATAGCTTGCCGTCTCTTCTTCACTCAGTGCACGGCCGGTGAAGAAGCCCGTATTCCCCGAGGTATACCCCGGGACAGTAGTATACCCGCCGCCCAGAAAAGCGTTTAACAGTTCGGAGATCATATCCACATCGCCTGCGGAGGAACTGCCATATCCTCCAGTCAGGATTGACGGCATGCTGTAGCCGCCAACACCTGAAGCTGCCTGACCGCTTACCTCGAGACTGGCGAAAGCTCGGATTGCCTCGGAGTAACTCTCATCCATACCGATAGCGTCAT
>CAZMXF010000021.1:0-6011 GCA_964570015.1 uncultured Oscillospiraceae bacterium
ACCATGCCACCATTGCCCTTGCTCATGCCACGGAGGAGTATGAGGCCGCACAGGAGTCTGCTACAGAAGCAACGGAAGCTGCAGGCGATGCCGCCGAAGGGCTCACTGAAGCTGACGCCCACGCTCAGGCCGCGGCCGAAGAACTCACCATGGCTCTGGACGAGATTGCCAAGGCATACAAGGATGCCTATGACGAAGCCAGGGAATCACTGGAAGGGCAGATCGGTCTTTTCGATAGTTATGCTGCTGAAATCTCAGAGGATACGGACACGGCAAGAGAGATGCTGGATGTCTGGGCACAGCAGACGGCCAACCTCGCTGCCTATACGGAGAATCTGGAAAAGGCCGCACGGTACGGTCTGGATGACGGTCTTGTCCGTTCCCTGGCTGACGGTTCTACAGAGTCAGCCGGATATCTGGCAACCATCATCGGAGAAATTGAAAACTGTGCGAACGGAACCGGCACGCTCGGAACCTCGGCAGAAGAAGCTGTCGCCAAATTCAACGAGAGTTTTAAGCAGACGGAGGAAGCCAAGAACAATCTGGCTGAAACCATGGTTGCTATCAACACCAGTCTGGAAGAGGGGCTTTTGCAGCTGGAAGAACAGGCTGCTGCGGTCAATTTTGACGGCTTCTGGGATGCGGTTGACAACGCCTTTGAGAACGTTGGCGTCGAATTCAATGATATCGGTCTGAATGTTGGCTCCGGTCTGAAAGGCGGTATTGAATCCTCTACCGGGGATGTAACCGGTGCTGCAGAGCAGATGGCGAATGACACGGTTGACGCTGCCAAAGGTGCTCTCGGTGTAGAGTCCCCGTCAACGGTCTTTGCGGAGATCGGTTCCAACCTCGATGCTGGACTTGCAGAAGGCATTGAGAAGAACGCCAGCACCGTAACCGGAGCAATCCAGGCGCTGACTTCAAATTTGAAGGTCACCATGAAAGAATCCGGTTTTGATGCTGCAGAGCATTTTGCTTCCGGTCTGAAAGAGATTCAGGCAAAGACCGAAGCAGAACTGCAGGGACTGAAATCCACTCTGAACATGGGAACCATGGGCATGTACGACCAGATGTTCGGCATCGGCTCCAATGTCGTTATGGGCATGATTCAGGGCATTTACAGTCAGAGCGGCTACCTGTACGATGCGGTCTACAGCGTGACCTCCAACGCCATCAGTGCCGCCCGGTCCGCCGCCGCCGTTGCTTCCCCGTCCAAGAAGACCAGAGAAATCTTTGAGTATGTCGGCGAAGGTATGGCAGTCGGCATTGAAAGCAAGCGTGAGCGAGTTGCAACGGCCACTCAGGGCGTTGTAGACCGTGCGCTAAGCGTGGATACTACCGGGGTGGAGAAAGCCGCCAGAATGCTGAAAATACAGGCCCCCGACATGGGGTCTCTGCTCTATGGTAAGTATATGGATCCCAGCACGAAAGCCAAAGAGGGCGATATCAACATTCACATCGACCGGGTGGAAATCGGAGACGATCAGGATGTCGGGACGTTCGCTGACCTGCTCGGCAGAGAAATTCAGCGTGAGAAGAGAATGCGAGGTCAAACATCATGATTACGACCGGGTTCACTTATGCCACAAAGCACAGTTCCGAATTTGGGATTGTCTGCGACCCGACTACCAGAATCATCTTTCCGGAGAAGCGTAGGATGATTACGGACATTGCCGGACGCTCCGGGCACCACATGCAGACAGACGGCACCTACCTTGCCCGACAGGAGAGCTTTCACTGCTATTTCAAAAAGCTGGAAGGTAAGACGATTGCCGAGTCCGCCCGTGACATTGCCGCATGGCTTTCAACAGACGGCGTGCTGCAGTTCGACAATGAAGCCGACAAATACTATGACGCCTATGTTTCCGGCGCTTTGCCCCAGGAGCGGCATCTGAAGTACGGTGAGTTTGACCTGATGTTCACCTATTCCCCGCCCTTTGCCTATACTCACACGAAACAGGTGCAGAAGGTACTCACTGCCAGCGGTGGAACCATCGAAGCCATTATGAACGGAACCGTTGACACCCCGGTTCGCATTATCATCCGTAATACCGGAAACACGATCATCCAAAACCTGCGTGTTTCCAGAAAAGTAAACTGAGAGGAGATCGGTAACAATGCCTGCATCAAATTATGTAAGAACGAATACCCTTGCCGCGTGGCTGCAGAGGCAGGCAGTCACATTTCCAACGGCACTCTATGTAGCGCTGTTCTCCACCAATCCGACCGCTGCGAACAGCGGCACGGAAGTCAGCGGCGGCGGCTATGCCCGTGCTGCCGCAACGTTTTCTTCCCCGGTTATCTCTGGTGACTCTGCTGTCATCCAGAACACTTCGGAAGTCACTTTCCCGCAGCTGACGGCTTCCGCCGGAACGGCTGCATACATCGGCATCATGGATGCCAGAACCGGAGGAAACCTGTTGTTCTTCCAGCCATTGCCAACTTCACTGGATTTGGACGTTGGCTTCACACCGTATTTCTCAGCAGGAGAATTGAAAGTTTATCTCACATAAGGAGGTTGGGGCGAGATGTTTGGTAAAACTTCATTCAACAGAACCAAATTCAACCTCACAGCCCCGTTTCTCAGTCTGTACGTCAACATGCGGGCCAACTTCGACACTGACTTTCCCCGGCTCATGGCGCTGGTGGATATCGGTGAAGCTGGCCTTTCTGCGGAGTACAGAACCGACAGCGACCTGCTATTTGCCAAGGTTCCACTGGCGGCAACTAACCTCAGTGCGGAATATGATGTGGAAGCAATCCTCAATGCGAGGGTGCCGCTCGGCTCGGTGGAGATCAACGTTGTCACCGACGTTGTGGCACCTTCGCTGAAGAACGACGAGACAGAAGAATTCAGCCTTGAGAATGTTTTCCTTGCCCCAGGGGACACCATGATCATCGACACTGACAAGCTTGAGATTCAGGTGAACGATGAGAATCTTCTGGAATCGTGGGTTGCTGGCGGCGTGTTCTTCCTGTTGAAGCCCGGTACCAATACCATTCAATTCGATACCAACCCGGCAAACTGCGAATTGACCATTACGATGTTCTGGGCGGACCGTTATCTGTGAGGTGATCGAATGTGAGATATTTGTCTGTTTTCGACCACAACACAAGGAAGCGCAGAGCGTTTCTGCAGAACGCCTACAACATCGGATACCGGCAGGAGATGAACCAGATTTGGAGCGCCAACTTTACCCTGCCTTATGATGACCCGAAGAACGAATACTGTCAGCCGCTGAACTGGGTAGAAATCTTTGACGATGAAGAGTACATCGGCCTGTTCCGCATTATCCCGGCGAGAATCACTAAGAATGTCTCGACCAGAGAAATCACCTATGAATGTGAGCATGTCATTGCCACACTGATTGATGATGTTCTGGTGCAGTGGCACGAAATCGGGAATCGGGGGACATACACCAATCAGGTGATTTCGTACATCCTTGACCGGCAGACGGTAAAGAACTGGGTGCTGGGTGACTGCGAGTTCCGGCACCAGTACCTGTACGGCTGGGAAAACGAAAACCTGATGACGGCCCTGTATTCCGTCCCGAAGGTTTTCACAGAATCCTATCGGTGGGAGTTCGAGACATCCAGCTATCCGTGGACGCTTCATCTCCGAGCAAACCCGACAGAGGAAACCGTCCAGAGAAGGATCTTCAATTCCGCAACCGGGCGGACGGAAACCTTCACGGTTGTCCGGCACAACGCCGTTGCCGAAATCCGGTACAAGAAGAACATGGTCGGCATTGAGAAGACCGTTGACGCTTCGACCATCGTTACAAGGCTCTATGCGTTCGGCTATGGCGAAGGTGAAAACCAGCTGAACATCTGCAAGGCAAACCCGTCCGGAAAGATGTATATCGATGCGGATACGCAATCACGATACGGGATTATTTCGCAGATATGGGTTGACCGCAGATATCAGTACAGTGAGACCCTGTATCAGGCTGCGGTGAAGCGGTTGGAAGAACTGAAGTCTCCGAAGGTGAGCTACAACATTCAGACAGCCTATATCGACTATCTGAAGAAATGCCATGTGGGTGACATTGTCCGAATCATCGACGATGAGGACAACACCGACCTGTATCTTCCTCTGCAGGCGATTGAGAAAGCCGACATGACCGGGGCACCAAACGATGCCACGCTCACGTTCGGGAGCCTGCAGGAGAATGCCGCCGGCAGCATTGCCGATCTGTTCGATCGACAGCGGATTGAGGAAACCTACTCTCAGGGGGCTGTCACGCTTTACAGTCAGAACTTCTCTGACAATGCAGCATCCGGGTTCCCCGCAGAGATGCGGTTTTACATCCCGGCCAACGTGGTTCACATCAACCAGATCATTCTCCAGGGGCGGTTTGCTGCGTTCCGGGGTTATTCCAAAGCCACAAAAGGCGGCGGAAAAACCTCGTCCACCACAGCAAACGGTGGAAGCTCCACGCCCACGACAGCCGCCGGCGGGTCGACCACCATCACCAGTGAAGCAGGCGGCTCGTCCAACGTGACGTCAGCCGGTGGCGGCTCAACAACGGTCACCAGTGCATCCGGTGGTTCTTCGAGCGTGACATCGGCATCCGGTGGCGGCGGTTCTGCAACTTCCGCTTCTGGCGGTGGCGGTTCCGGAACATCTGCTGCAGGTGGCGGAACTAACGTGACATCGACAACCGGCGGTGGCTCTCAGATACATACCGGTGAATCAAGTATTGGAGTTACCACATACGGGTCACAATACGCAGGCAGTCCTTCACATTCCCATAATTATGTTGGTCCAACGCAAGGTTATTCCTCTTTGGGGTCGTGGGGCGCAGGATGGCACTCCCATCTTCATACGCTACCTGGGCACAGCCATTCCGTCAGCATTCCCTCCCACAGCCATTCCGTCTCATTCCCTGCGCACTCGCACAGCGTGTCCATTCCGTCTCATTCCCACAGTGTATCGATTCCTTCCCATTCCCACAGCGTCACCATCGGGAGCCACACCCACAGTGTTTCTATCCCGTCACATTCACACAGCGTCAAGGTTCCGTCACACACCCACACGGTCACGATTCAGGCGCACTCCCATACGTTCAACATTCCTGACCACACTCACGATATCGAGTACGGCATTTACCGAGGCACTACCGCATCGAAAGGCGTGCTGACCGTGGATGGAAGGAATGTCGGCACTTATGCAAGCTTCAACAACCTTGACCTGATTCCGTATCTCAACAAAGGCAATGACGGTATCGTTGTGAGAGGGTGGCACACGCTGCAGGTGACTCCGGATGCGCTGTCGAGGGTAGAACTGGACCTTGTTATTCAGCTTTTCGCAAATTCAAGAGGAGGTGGACAGTATTAACATTTCACTGCTCACAATGTATGCGGCACAGGCAAACTCACCGTACGCCGAAATCACCGGGGCGCTTGATACCAGTGTCCAGGAGATTTACGTCAACGATGCGTCTGTGCTTCCTTCAACGACTCCGTTCCTTCTGACCATCGGGTTCGACACGTCCGCAAGTGAAACTGTCCTCGTCACCGATATGGCTGGAAACCAGCTGACCGTTGTGCGTGGCGTGGACGGGCCTGCGCAGGTGTGGGTGGCCGGAGTCAAGTGCGCCCGTGTGTTCACGGCGAAGGACCTGAACGACATTCAGGAGAATATCAGAACGCTTCTGACCAACCTGAATGCAGTCGGCACCAAAACCGGCACCTCCGTCCTCGCCACACAGGCTCAAAACCTGAGTGATGCCATCAATGAGCATGAGGGGGATATCACCAACCACATGCTCAGTATCGCCAACGAGTATGCTGAAACCACAGAGGTAGGCTATGCGGTCGGTGACTACTGCATCTATGAGAACCGTCTTTACCGCTGCACCACAGCGATTGCTGTCGGCGGCGAAACGTGGGACGCATCACATTGGGAAGCCGTCAATGTCGGCGACCGTCTTGAAGCAGCAGAGAACCGGGTCGGCACCTCCGTCCTCGCCACACAGGCTCAAAACCTGAGTGATGCCATCAATGAG
>CAZMXF010000021.1:6111-18283 GCA_964570015.1 uncultured Oscillospiraceae bacterium
CATGAGGGGGATATTGAGGATCTGAAAGACCGAACCGCCGTTGTCTCTGGCACGGTCACACTGACAAACAGTCAGGATTATCCTTTCAACAACTCCATCCAGACAGTTGCCATTGCCAACACCAGAGATAATATGGATTATGTTATCGACTGGGTTGTGACTGCATCTTCTGGCGGGAACGTCGGAGATATCCTCATTTCCGACAAACTGCTGAACGGATTCAAAATTGAATTCACAGGTTCGGCAACCAGCGTTACGATCAAATATCTTGTAGTGGGAGGTATGGACTAATGATTGTTATTGAAAAAAACGAAGGACCGAAGATCCCTTATTCTGTCAGGACAACGAAAGTCACCTTTGACGATGATCTCACCATCAATCTGGCAAAGCGCGAACAGGACTGGGCTGTGCATATTGATATCTGTACCGACGCAGACGGTGAGCTTGTGATCGGCGCCGCTGTCGGCAGAATGTACGTCGCGGAAATTGACATTCCAGCCCGGAGATATGAGATCGTTCCGAGTTCTGTTTCCGAAGAACAGACGGAATCCGGGGATGAGGATCTCCCGGATGAAGGCTCTGAAGAAAGAGTCCCGGTTCCTCTGGACATGAACAATGTCACGCTCTCGCTCTGGGCCATCGAGGAGGGATAACCGGTGGCAAACAACAATTTTGATCTGGTAAACCTTGCGCTGCAGTGTGTCCTTCCCGGAAATGAACTGTTGTTCGATGACAAGGGCATGCCGTCCGTCATGGTGAAGATCCCAAAGATGACATATGCCCAGTTAGGTCTCGGCGACTCCACGGCGACATTTCCTGCATTCATCATAGACGGCAATGAGAAAGACTTCCTGTGGATTTCCAAGTACCAGAACATTGTTCAGAATGGCCGCGCCTACTCTCTGCCAGGGAAAGATCCGAGAACCGGCATCACTTTTGATGACGCAATCGCAGCCTGTTCTGCGAAAGGTTCTGGATGGCACATGATGACAAAGACAGAATTCGCGTTGCTGGCATGGTGGTGCTATCAAAACGGCACCATGCCAAAGGGAAACAACAACTACGGAAAAGATGGCTCGGAAAACGCTTATCGCGCTCTGCCTTCCACCGCCAAAGACGGCGATGGCAGAATTCAGAGGATCGCAACAGGAACCGGCCCTGACAGTTGGAGCCATGACGAAACAAGAGCTGGCATCTTCGACCTGAATGGGAACGTCTGGGAGTGGTGCGGCGGTGTTCGCCTGGTTTACGGTGAAGTTCAGGTGCTTGCGAACAACAACGCCGCGAATCATGCCAATTCACAGGCTGATGGTTCTTCGCTCTGGAAAGCAATCCGGGCATCTGACGGGGCCCTGATCACGCCGAACGGTTCCGGCACAACCAGCGGCTCTGTTAAGCTGGATTATGTCAGCAGCCATTGGCAATTCAGCACCAGCATTACCAGCAGCAGTGACAGCAGCAGAAACAGCACATTCGAAACAGTCACCTGTGACAACACTATTTCTGCCGCAGCTCGTCTGGTGCTGGCAAGATACGGGCTGTGCCGTTATGATCTGACCGCAACCGGCTTTGAATCTGATCGACTGTATGCGAACAACGCACAGGCAGAGCGTATGTTCATCTGCGGTGGCATTTGGAACTTTGGTGTGTTCGCTGGCGTCTTCGCGTCGTACGGCAGCAACGCCCGCTCGGGCTCGAGCACGGGCCTCGGTTTTCGCTCCGCTTACTATGAACCCTGACCGCTGGTCCTCTGTGTGCTGAATGCTCCGCGACAGCGGAGCATACTTCTTATTCCGGGCGAAGCCCGGTTGAAAAATTTCAGAATCCATTACGGGATGGCGTAATTTTCCTGCGGCTTCCCGGAAGGACGCTTCACATTTTTCATGAGTGTGGTATGATACACCTCGCCCGAAGCGGAGGGATGCGTGTGGCTGACGAACAGATCACAACTCCGACAGAGGAATTTCTGCTCCTGCAGAAGATTCTTGATATGATGGAGTATGCCTATGTTGCCCTGAGACAGTTTCCGAAGTCGGAAAAGTACGCTCTGGCAACCGATATAAAGCGCTGCATGGATCTGATTCTCGGATATGCGATTGAAGCTCGAAAGCACTACTACAAGAAGACCACGCTCCGTGATATGGATGTGGAGATTGCAAAGCTCCGGGTATACATCCGCCTGTCCTACCGGCTGCATTTTATTGACATGCAGAAATATGACAACTGGTCGAATATGGTGGATGAAATCGGAAGAATGTTAGGCGGCTGGCTGAAGACCGTCAATCAGCCGAAGAAGCCAACATAGGGGATGGTTCAGTTGCGGCGTATGTTCAACTGCGGTGGCAATTGGAACAATGGTGTGAACGCTGGCGTCTTCGCGTCGAACGGCAACAACGCCCGCTCGAACTCGAACACGAACATCGGTTTTCGCTCCGCTCATGCCCAAGCGTCTCATACTGCGTTCTCAAGGGAACGCAGACAGTACAGGGCATAAGGGAACCGTCCCCTGGGTCAGCTTATGGCCTAAAAATATTCACCGAGAAAGCCGACGTTCCGGCTGAGTCCAAATCGGCACGGCGTCTGTTAAGCCCGGTTAAGAGGAGTAGCAGAATATGGAGAAGCACTCTCATGTTTTCGAAGAGTTCGCAACCTTTGAAAACATGTATGACGGTTATCTTCTGGCGAGACGCAACAAGCGTTATCGTCCGGAAGTGCTTGCCTATTCTGCGAACCTTGAAGAGAACATCATCAACGCTGTAAATCATCTGCAGTGGCAAACATATCAAACTGGGCAACCGAGGCCGTTCTATGAGTATTATCCGAAGCTCCGCCTGATACATGCCCTGCCGTTCTTTGACCGGGTTGTAAACTGCGCTGCATTCAATGTACTGTGGCCAATCTACTCCCGGTCATTCTATGAGCACAGTTACGGAAGCATTCCCGGGCGCGGTGCCGTTGCCGCTGTCAACACCTTACAGCGATGGATGCAGCATGTATCATCAAAGCCGCAGCAGTGGTATGTCGGGAAGCTGGACATTGCAAAGTTCTTTTTCCGGATTCCTATCGAAGTCCAGATGCGTGAACTGATGCGTCCGCTGAATGATGACAGAATGCGGTGGTTTCTGGATGCGGCTATCCGCTGCGACGGCCGGCCGTTCGGTCTCCCTCTCACTGCAACGGATGTAACTACCTGTGAGCGAATCTGCGGCCTCGGTATGCAGGTCGGCTCCCTGATCTCGCAGATGACCGCAAATGTGGTCCTCTCCCCTGTCGATCATTTCATCAAGAGGGTCATGCGAGTTCCGTATTTCATCCGCTACATGGATGATATGGCAATCCTCATGCCTTCAAAGCAGGAGTGCTGGGAAGCAATAGCAGAGATAGATGATCACCTTCAGGAAAATTACGGCTTGCAGCTGAACAAGAAAACGTCCGTGGTCCCTGTCGGAACCGGTGTGGAGTTCATCGGAAGCATGGTCTGGTCAGGTCGTGCATCCTTGCGAAAATCCACATCGCTGAACATGAAACGGCACCTCCGGTACGTGATGGAGCACTACTCGACCGGGGAACTGCCAATGGAATACTGTCTGAGCGTCATACAATCCTATCTCGGATTGATGAGTCATTACGACTGTGACGATCTGAGAAACAAAACATTAGAAGACTTTGTTCTGGTCCGACACCACTTCGGGGTAGAGGACGAACTGATTGATGAAGATCCGCTTTTCTGAGCGGGTCTTCAAATATTATGGAGGATTTCAGCTATGGTAGAGTTCTGGAAAACAGTTCTCGCATTCATCTGCGGGGCAGGCGGCCTCGCACTGATCAACATCATCCAGGAGCGCTGGAAGTGGCGCCATGACCGGAAAGCGGCAGTGGAGGACAGACAGGTGGCAAAGGAAGACAAGCTTGATAAGATCGAGCAGACGCTCACAGAGTATGTGGACAAGCAGAACGAATTCAATGACAAAGCCGTCAAGCGCTTCGAGGCATTGGAGAAGAAAGATGCCGAACAGGCAGAAGCCATGAAGTGCGTCCTGTTGGACCGAATTATCTTCATCGGACAAAGCTACATCAAAAAAGGTGAAGTCACGTTCGATGACCGAAAACGCCTCCGGGAAATGCATGATGTCTACCACAATAAGCTGAAGGGAAACGGTGATGCGGATTTCATCATGAAGGCTGTTGATGAACTTCCGCTGAAACAATAGGAACAAGAGGGACGGCCATGAGATCAGATGTGCCGGAGATCATTTATGCAAGAGTTACCGCTGCTGGATTCACCACAGAAGCAGCCTGCGCTCTTCTCGCTCAGATCCAGAAGGAAAGCCTGTTTGAACCGACCAATCTGGAGGACACGCGGAACAAGTCACTCGGCATGACGGACGCACAGTATACGGCAGCTGTGGACAGCGGCACGTACACGAACTTTGTGAACGATGCTGCCGGGTACGGCATTGCGCAGTGGACAGAAAAGGACCGGAAGCGGAATTACTTGAACTACTTCCGGGCGAGAGGCAAGTCCATCGGAGACCTGGAAACGCAGATTGCCTTTCTGATCTGGGAGATGAAAGCCTGCTTCGGCGGGATCTGGAAGCAGTGCCTGAGCAGCCATGATCTTTATGCCCTGACAAAGGTCCTGCTTTACACCTGGGAGAATCCTCAGGAGAAAGAAGAGAATCTGAAAATCCGTTATGGCTATGCGCAGAACTGGTATCAAAAGTATTCCGTTCGAGGCGCCACAGAAAAGGAGAAGATCCAAATGACGAGAGCAGAAGCCATCGATAAAGTTGTTAATATCGCCGTAGCGGAACTCGGCTACCGTGAAAAGGCTTCCAATGCCAATCTTGACGACAAGACCGCAAATGCCGGTGGGGCCAACTGGACAAAGTATGCGCGAGATCTTGCCAAGACGAACTGGTACAATGGGAACAAGAACGGTTATGCATGGTGCGATGTCTTTGTAGACTGGTGCTTCTGGAAAGCTTTCGGTGATCCGGTAGGAAGAAACATGATCTGTCAGCCAACCGGCTCTGCCGGAGCCGGATGCCTTTATTCCGCTCAATACTACAAGCAAGCCGGACGGTGGTATAGCTATCCGCAGAAGGGCGATCAAATTTTCTTCAGCTACTCTGCTGGAGAGTACAGCCACACAGGACTCGTTGAGAAAGTCGAAGGCAGTACCGTCACGACTATCGAAGGCAACACATCTGATCAGGTCGGCAGGCGGACATACCCTATCGGCAGCAACGTGATTGCCGGTTACGGAAGGCCAAAATGGGAACTGGCCGCAAACGCATCCGAAACATCGGTGCCGGAAGTGAGCGAAACGCAGAGCACTGCAGCCGCAAGTTATGAGCTTCTGAAGTACGGGGCATTCGGAGAAAGCGTCCGCAAACTGCAGCAGATGCTTATCGATCTCGGTTACGATGTCGGCTCGGACGGCGCTGACGGCGATTTCGGCACCAATACCGAAAAAGCGGTCAGGAAGTTCCAGACAGACAACAACCTTTTTGTTGACGGTGAGGTTGGAGATGAAACGTGGCCTGCACTTGAAGCTGCAGCTTCCGCAAAAGGCAAGGCCACCCAGACTGTGCAGCAGACCACCGTAGTCAAAGTATCAGAATACTGGCCCCCGAGGATGCCGCTGAAAGTCGGCATGAAGGGAAAAGATGTAGAGGTAATGACCGCCTTGCTCAAGGCAAGGGGCTTTGATATCCATTACGTGACGGATGAATTTGGCACGTTCGCCGAGGAACGGCTGAAGGAATTCCAGAAAGCCTACGGACTTGAGCCGAGCGGCATTGCAGACAAACCGACGTGGGTAGAACTCACGAAATTCTGAAAGGAGAGCAATCATGAACGTACTCTATGAAGAAATCATCAAACTGATTTTCACGGCACTGTCTCTGGTGTTCAGCTCCATCGTCCTGCCGTGGATCGTCAAGACCGGAATCCCCTGGCTGAAAGAGATGCGGCTTGACGGCATCGTGAGGAAGTATGTAGAAGCAGCTGAGAAGATGGCTGCGTCCGGACAGATTTCCAAAGACATGAAAAAGGAATTTGTCAAACATCTGCTCGAACAGCGCGGTATTCGAATTACTGAAGAGGTTAATGCCCTCATCGAAGCCGCTGTTATCGAGTGCGACCACGCTTCCGCACAGGCTTTGTTCCTGATCCATGAAGCGTTTGCTAGTGATCACGTACACGGCGAAGACGGTGAGATCATTATGACCACTCCGGAACAGGCCCATCCGGAACCAACTGAATAACTACTGACAGAATGAGCCCCTACCATTTCGGTACCATATCACCGATTTGGTAGGGGCTCTTTTTGCATTTTTACGGAAATGGGCTGGATTTGCGTTCCAACGGCCTACACGGTTTCATGGATATAGAAACATGCCCTGACCACTAAAACGCTAATCTGTGGCGTTGCAACGGCCGAGAAACGCTATTCCGACTCTATGGTGGCATTCAGATACCGATAGCATGTCTGTTTCACAGTGATTTCTGTATTCCTTCCACCGATAAACCGTGCTACGTCTTCCCACTTCATTCCGCAGAGGAATCTGTACTCAAAGATCGCCCGGGTGCGGATATCTTCGATTGTCTGGATGTACGCCTTCACGCCGGTCTCTGATCTCTGCACGATCTTTTCTAATCTGGCAACATCGTCTGCTCTGGACTGAAGGACGATAGACAGATTTTCCGGGCGCCTGGACGGCTCACTGACATGCGGCATTCCGTCATACTGTGTTGCACCGAGAATATTTGCCTGTGCTGTCTGATAGGCTTCCTTCGCAAAAGCAAGTTGGGTAACCATGTCAAGGTGCCCGTTCAGCTCAGCAAGAGTCATCGTGTGTCTATCCTCCTTTCAGCGATATTATAGCGCGTTCGCGTAATCCGGGCAAGCCTAACGCCCTGTTGAACCGAATCCGTTGTCGCCCCGGTCTGATGGGTCAAGGTTGTCCACCCGTTCAAGCTCGGGCGCGAGATATGGTAGAATGACCAGCTGCGCAACCTTATCGCCTTTCCGGAAGTGATACCCTTCCTGCCCAAAGTTGTAGAGCTTTACAGCAATGCTGCCACGGTACGGCTCGTCTATCGTCCCGCCACAGGAAACGATGCTGGCATTGACGTTCAGCCCGGACTTGCTTTCCACCTTCGCCCAGGTTCCGGGCGGGAGCTGGATGTGAACGCCGGTGTCAAACACATGCGAGTGCCCGGGCCAGAGCCAGAAATCATCGTCACGGCTTTTGATATCAAGGCCGGCATCGGTCGGGTGTGCACGTTCCGGCATGTACGCGCCATCTTCAAGCATGACCTTCATCTGTGGTTCCTCCTTCCACGGTATTTACAGGATCCCAGCCCATCAGGATGGCAATCTGATTCCTGAGCCTGAGATTGTCCGCCATATCCTGACGGTGACAGTGCTCCCATTTGGTGAGCTCTTGCTGCAGTACGCTGATTTCCTCTTCGAGCTGACTGATATGGTCCTTCATGTTCTGGTTCTCTATGGTCAGCTCTGTAATAACGTCATCCCTGGTTTTCTTCATTAGGCGTCTCCTCAATGTAGAAATCGAAGTGGCACGAAAAGCAGTGCCGCCATATTCGCTCCCCGTTCGTGCGCTCATCTGAAAGTGTTCTGTGGCAATAGGGGCAGATACCGAGCGCAACATGCATTGCTTTCATGGTGTTCGCGTCTGGTACTAACATAATGGCTCCTCCGGTGGTTCCGGTTCATGGTTCGGCAACCATGCATATACTTCCATCGCTCCATCTTCCAGAAGAGGAATCTTTCCCCAGGGATTCTTGTAATACGAGATCCCGTAATTTGGGACTTCTATCACCCAGTTATCGCGGCCTTCCATTTTGCAAGCCGCCCAGACTGACTCAAACTTTTCCGGAAGACGGTCATTCACGCTAATCCATCGCGGCTCATCTGCGCTCTCGATCGCTTCGGCCGCTCTCAGATAATAACATTCCGGTATTTGCTGGCAATCATTCTGAAACATGCAGTCAGCACAGGAGAGATCATTGTAGAGTTGCCGCATTCTTTTTGCCAACTCGGCGTGTTCATACATCAGGGTTCCTCCTATTCCATGAATGCCATACCGCACTTCTCGCAGCGGAAATGCTTGTGGCCGTTTACCTTGGAGATGTTTGCCTTGCCCATCGTGCCACAGGTCGGGCACTTGTAATCGATCAGCTTCGGAGTTCCGTACTCTGTCACTTCCTCGTCCTGGATAAAGCGCTGGCCGCACCAGTGGCACTGTTCCAGATCATAGGGCATCTCTCCGCAGGTCGGGCACTTCGGAACACGGCCATACCCATCATCGGCAATCGGGAGCTTCACCGGATCCCGAAGTGAGTAAATGTCCCAGAGCTCCTGCCTGCGCTTTTCGACAGCCTCCTCATGCTCACGCTCTGAACGCTCATGCTCTGCATTATCCCAGTAATCAACGCAGGCCCTGTCTTCCGCATGTATCGGCAGTTGCCAGCCGCGCATGGAGCAATGGAAACCGTCAGGATCACAGTCTCCGTGACTGTACCCGTCATTGTTGCTGGTGAACCGAACGCACCCTCCGCAGGTCTTGCCGATCAGCTCTTCCGGATAGATGAATACCTCACCGGAATTTCTGCGCTCGGTCCGTTCCGGAACACCGGCTGCAAAATCCACCTCATAGGGATGCATGAAAACTCGGTGGCTGCTGCTGAATTTTTTCTCAATCATACCGAATCCTCCCATGGCGCAGGCCATACCATCCACGCCACTACTTGAAAATAATCAGGACCAATCCTTCTCTCAAAGTTGGCGTATTCGAAGAACCCTATTTCGCCGGCCATCGTCTCCTGCATTCTGTAGACCGGGCCGAGCACCGCCTTGGGGGGGCCCTTCTGCAATCTTCCGGTCAACGGTGACCAGGAGCGGAACGCCAATCGGCGGAAGCTCCTTACTGATTGGTGTCCAGGCTATAACATTTTCCACCGGAATCTGCAGATCATCATACAATTCTTCCTCCATTCCCTCATATCCCCATTCATCATGGAGATGATCTATGATCTTGTCGAGGTCTACATATCTTGCCATTCAGGTTTCCTCCTTCGGTTCTTTTTCATTCGGTCTGATTTCAATATGGTCAACATCGGCCCAGTCCCATGCGGCGTGGCTGATTTCGTCAATCCGGTATTTTGATACTCCACTGCCCCATCCGCCGTTCAGACGTCCGCCGGATACCGTCCCCCACATAAGGACAGCAAAACCTGCCTCCTCATCATCGAACACTGCAGTTTCGTTGTACTGAAAAGACTTCCCGTTCTTCAGGAAGATTTCAACGGTCATCATACGCTCCTCCTCTGGCAGTTCTTCCGGTCAGTGCCCTCTGTTGTTCATTCAGCGCCGCCAGCAGCGTTTCGATTGCATCGGCGGCTTCCTTCGTGAGTTCTGAGATTTCACCCTTCCGGGCGAGGGAGTACACCTTCAGGCGATTCACCAGTTCTTTGTATTCTGTCATGATCACACCACCTTCGTGAAGTATTTGTTTGGATATTCTTTGATGGCACACCTTCTGATCGTGCCATGATCGCGATAGGTCAGGAACTTATGCTGAGGCAGTCCGGCAACTGTGCATTCCAGCCAGCGGTGCACACCGTCCTTGTCGTTGCCGTGGAGATTCACTCTGCTGCCGATCTGGAGAGCCTTCACGTCATCAACGCTGATCGCACGCTCAACAGGTGGAATGGGATCTCCACCAAATTGCTTTGTGCCTCGAGCTGCAGCACTCATGTTTCATCCTCATTGGTAGACTTCTTCGACGGATAAGAGCCCAGATAATCCGGGCAGTTCTCCGGACAGGAATAGATGTACCCACGGGCGCCGCACTTGTTGCAATCCTCGTCACCGTCAAAATTCATGCAGCTTCTGTCAATACTCATCGTCATACCTCCGTTTCGATTTGCTGGGATATTCCGCATCCCATTTCCTCAAACATGTGTTTCCACAGAAGAGAAGTGTTTTGCCTCTCGTAGAACTATCCACCCTGTAATCTCTCCTCCGGTATGCATACTCGGAGGGATTGCGGGTAATAATCAGTTTGCCGCACATTGCGCAGTACCTTTCCCGCGGGTTATAGGTCTTCATCCTTTGCCGCCTTTTCCGGACACGACATACTGCTTCAGAAAATCTGACGGATACGGCTTCTTGCAGAACTCACACTTTTTCTTTTTCTCTGTTGTAGTCTTCCCAGTGATAGGCTTGATGCGAAAGTGGAAGGATTGCTCTTGCCTGCAGAAGTCACACATTGTCACTACTTGCGCCATGATCCACCTCCGTATCTATCCCGTCATAATTCATGCAGCAGTAATCCCAATCGGTAAAGCATTCCAGCTTGTCACAAAACTGTGCTGTCGAGTATGAGTCTGCCAGCTCATCCAACGCCCAGTATGCACAGTGCCGGCAGCACGGGCGATAAACATCGTCTACCCAATCGTAGTTCTCCGGCTTGTCCTTTGACGTGGCCACCAGAACAACAAAAACCAGCATTGCCGCCGCAAATCCAAAAACGATTATTGCTCCGACCACATTCATTCCTCCTCTTCAAGATAGTTTTTCCCGAATTCTTTTCGCCAGTCTTCAACTGTCCAGCCGTTTTCTTCCATTGCCTTTTTCTGTGCCCACTGTTTCAGCATGAGCTGCGTCTCCTGGCTCTTATGCGCCGACTTCGGTCCGCATCTGTGACAGCGTTTACCGCAGAGCGGAACAACAAGGCCGTATTTCTCTGACTTTTTCCGGAGACTGCCGGGGAACACGTGATGCCACTCAAGCGTGTCCCCGGTGCCATTCCGACCGCAGAGAAAACATCTCTGCTCGTCCATGCTATTTCCTCCGCTTGTGCTGTTTGGCAAACGGGCATGTTGCCCAGTGCGGAATTCGGCCAACGTTCGTCATATCGTCCAACGGTCCATCAAACTCACAGCTGACAACGTCACCCTCGAGTGTGATCACCTTCCCTTTGCCGTGGAACTTTGCCCAGAACGGGACAAGGTTCGGATCGCACGGCATGTCCGCACCGTTCTTCGTTTTCATCCAGACAATCGGAGCACCACAAGATTTACACTTCGCCATACTCTTCACCAGCCTTGTATACTTCGTGGTCCCCGGAGAGCAGCTGCGCTTCCTCAGTGCTCATTTCGTAACCGAGAGTGGACAACCAGCGATAGATCAGCTCCAGTTTTCTGTTGTGATCGAACTTTGGAAACTCTCTCCTGTATCCACTGCTGCAGTTGATGTCCGCATCCCCGAACAGGGCATACACCAGCTTTACCCAATCGTCGCCCGAAACCTTGTCAAACCCCTCGAAGAACTTATCCTCGCGGTCCGGAATGTATCCGTTATCCGTAATGCCGGCAAGAGTATAGAGTGCCCCTGTGTCAGAACTGTTGTAGCCGATCGCGTTATAGCACCCGGCAATAACGGCCCCGAAGATCACCTGCGGCTCGTTCTTCTTCGTGACGGTGAAGCCGTCAATGAACTTTTTCCGCAGTTCAAACGTGGTCTTACCGAGGCTTTCCAACCGATCCCATGCAGCGCGGACGGCCTTCTCTTTATCGATCTCCTCCTGAGGCCTTTTCACAGGAGGAGCTTTTTTGTGTTCATGAAAGAGTCTGAGCTGGCCATAGTCATAGGAGTCTTTTCCAAGCCAGTAGAAGACAGGTTCCTTGGTGATATCATCTTTCGGCTTGTTTCCATCTTCTTCCCATTTGTCGATGTAGATGGTAGAGCCAACACTGTCATACTTTCCGTTCCAACTGTCATTGTCATTTATTTTCTTTGCCTTGACAGATTTCAGCCATTCCTTCACTTTGGGCATATTGACGTCAATGTTCTGCCTCTTGACGGCTTTCTGGATCGCCATGTCGAAGTCTCTGGTGCCGATCTTATCCAGGCATTCGTTTCTGGCGGCGATGTCCTCGATCTGAGACAGGCTGTCGAGATCGGTAATGGAGATCTGCCGTTCATCGGTGACCTGTTTGAATTTCTTCTGGTCGAGCTCCATCCACTTCACCCGGCGTCTGACCGTTGATGCGGAGAAGCCGGATTTTTCGGCAATCTCTTCAACGGTGCTGCCGAGGTCGAGCATCATCTGAAAACCCTGTGCCTGCTCGTAGA
>CAZMXF010000022.1:0-18252 GCA_964570015.1 uncultured Oscillospiraceae bacterium
CCAATACAAACTGACTTGACAAATCATCCAAAATCCCTATAATAGGAAATGAAGAGCAAGACTTTACGGCTGCTCCTCAACAAAGATCAGTAATATTTGCAGTCAAAAGACCGCAGAAACTTCCGTCACTTGGCAGAGTGGCGGTTGTTTTTTGCGCTACGGTCCTTCTGATGGGTTTCCCTGATGATGATCGTCACCGAGTACTTTCCAATGTGAAAGGAAATACGCATCGTCCATCCCTCCTTTCGGAGAGTAGGAACAGCCGCCAAGCCTGTTTTTGCTCTTCATCCCATCCCTTACGGGATAGTGTTATCATAGCAGAAAACGAATATTATGTCGATCAGTGCGATAGTCTGTGTGCTATTTACAAGTGATGATGTCACCCTATCGAGGATCTTTGCTTTTCAATAGAAATAGGAGTTTTTCTTTGTCGGCGTTTTATTATTCGGATCGGCACTGTGATCTCTTTTCCCAAAAACCGGATCTAAAGCGGCTACCGTAGGATCATACCAATCCGCTTTCGCTTTTGCCCAGGCGATCCAGTCAAGAGTTTCTACGTCCAATTCGGGCGTGGACTCCACAGCAGCAACATAAGCACGAATTCTGCAGGCCGTCTCATAATCACGGGCTGCATTGTTTAATGCCTGGAGTTTGTCGACTTCATCGTTATACTTTTGCCGCCGGAGTTCCTTTTGCCGTCTTTCTTCCTCCGCTTTCCGCTTCGCTTCTTCCCGTTTCTCTCGCTCTATCCTTACATCTTCGGACTGGAGATAAAGAGCGAGCAGAATCTCGCCAATGCGTTCTTCAACCCCCGCGGTGCTGCTGTCTCGAATAAAGCGCTCTCCATAAGCCGCAATTCTCAGCTTCCCGGTGGGTATGTAATCATATTTCCGGAATTTCGGCTCATAAGCATAGTGATACTTTTTCTTTTCCTGCTCATATTTCTCGACTTGCTTTAGCTCATCCTTGGTCAGAACATGTGGCGTTTGCTCACGCCCCTCTGTGATTCGGAGAACAACGTGTTCATTTCGGATCATCATTGACAGGTCGTCGTTAATTTTGCCGCCGAGCTTTTCAACTGCTCTATATAATGGATCAAGAAAACGGTATACTCGCAGGAGCGTGTCTTCCGTGACGCATTCCCAAAGAGGCGGCTCATCCTTTGGTTTGCTGCGGTAAGGGTCGCGATTCCAATTAGCATACTTATCCCGAGGATTCTGCTTCGCCCATGCAGTAAACGCAGCTTTGTGCTTCTGAAGAACGGGGTGCAGTTTTTTCAGATCCGGATCAACATGAAGCTCTAAGGCCGTTTTGATCAATCGGGTTTGCTCTTCCTTGGGAAGAAAATCAAGCGAAGAAGACTCTTCCTGCCTAATTCTCAATTCGGAAGGCTGGCTCTCTGGCTTACGGCCAACAAGCGCCGTTTTTCCGCTTGTCTCCGGGAGCGGCTCCTTTGCCACTGTTTGACCCGCTTGGATCTTTGCCCAATATCCCCGTGGGGGAACAGGAACATTCAAGGTCTTGCAGGCTTTGTGGATCATTACATCGGAAACGCCATATTTTAGGGCGACTTTCGAAACTGGCTGCTCCCACACCTCTCGGTAAAGCGTCTCTCGATCATAGATATTTCTCTCGCCTTGTGAGTCTTTCTTTACGAGATCAGCTTTTATTGCCGGTGAAGGGGGCTCAATCGCACGAGGTACAGTTTTTTCGCTGATAAGGGTGCCCAGCCCAATAGGCTTTTTTCTATAGGAATATTCGACTGAAACCTCGGTTTCGGCAGAATCTGGGAGGGGTGTCTTTTGGACGGGCTTTCCAATGTAGAGATTGCCCCAATAGGACTGTGACGGCAATGGAATATTGGCCTTCACACAGGCTGCTTTCAATTTGTCATATGGGACGCCGTATTTCTTTGCGACTTTTGTAAGAGAGATTTCCCAAATCTCCTGATAGAGCTTATCTCTTTGAAAAGTCATAGTCTTCTTTTCCGTAGTATCACCTCCTGTCTCAAATCGAAGAATATCATCATAATAAGCGATCTGTGCTTCGATACGGTCCAGTAGTTTCTCTTGCTGTTTTCTGGCTTCTTTCACCTCTTTCATTCTTGCTTGGCGCGCAATAAAAAACTTAAATCCTTCTTCATTTCGGTGAACTCACCGATAATCCGCTCCAGATTCCGCTCGATCCCTTCTACCTGCACCTCATTGATCGTTCCGTGATTATAAGCGATCAGTCGTTCTGCGATGATGTTATAAGACCAACTGTCGGTATAACGATCCTGATGATGAATAGCAAAACCGATCGGTAAGCGATCCTGCTGCATCCCGATACTTACTGCCATTGGTGCAATCCCAAGGTAATCTCCAGCGATTTTGCATGTAATTTTTTTCATGGCCCGGATCTCGTCATCTGTGTATTTTCCCATAAGTTCTCACCTCCTCCCATAGTAATATCTGGCTTTAGCACGATCCGCCCGGCATGAATATACACCGGGCGGATCACTATTTACATGGTACTTTGTAAGGATAACAGAAAATAGTATACCAATAAATTGAGGAAACTCAATCTTACGGTTAGGATGCTTTTTCCAGTTGGAGCAGATCGTTTTCGACAATATCCGAGACGAACACTTCCAGCATCCCATCACACACTTTCCCTCTATTTGCTAAGCGGCCGTTGTGATAAAGGGTTTATCGTGATGCCGCAGGACTAAAATTCTTACGACTTATGACCCTATGAAGTACGGCCTAATGCTCCTAAGTGCACTGCTTCGGTGCAATCGTCTTCGACGAGGCACACCATTTACACCAGAAGCTTTGTGCACAATAATATAAATAAATTATAGCATGGAAACCTGCGTTTTTACAGACCGAATATTCAGAAAATGGTCGGTTGTTCAAAAAAGCTACGGAGAGTATCTTGCTTAGAGCAAGTTTCGCCTTGTCAGACAAAAACTCAATTTCTGTTTTCTGTCCCAGCCCTTGTTGGGGTTATCTACACCCCAAACCCGCGCAGTTCAATCCTACGATTTTCACAGCCCATCTGTTTTATGATCTTCTTGACGTACAGCCTACAGATATTGTTTCTGAAAACTGCACTACGTCTTTGATACGGATAGCAGCATACGGGCGAAGGCTCGGAAGGCTCGTTCGAGCCTTCTTTCCAGAAAGATGTTGGAGTCGGGTATTGACCCGGCTATACTATTACACAGGTATAAATCGAAATGTAAGGATGTATGGTATTGTGCATCTCGAGAGGATCACTGTAAGGTATATCATCCGCAGCCTTCGCAAGGATGAAACTCATCTGCTGAAGGATTTCCTGTATGAAGCAATATTCTTGCCGGAGGGAATGGAGCCGCCGGCGCGCGACATTATTGAGAAACCGGAACTGCGGGTGTACACGGATGATTTCGGCACCCGGAAAGGCGACAACTGCCTTGTGGCTGATCTTGACGGCAAGGTGGTCGGAGGGGTCTGGACGAGGATCATGGACGATTACGGCCATGTGGATGATGAAACACCGTCCTTCGCCATTTCACTTTATAAGGAATATCGCGGTCAGGGCATCGGCTCACAACTGATGGTGAAGATGCTCGAATTGCTGAAACGGCAGGGATACAAACGGGCATCCCTGGCGGTGCAGAAAGAGAACTATGCAGTGAAGATGTACAGGGATGTCGGGTTCAAGACAGTCGATGAAAACGCAGAGGAATTCATTATGGTGTGTGAACTATAAATCGGGATTTCTGGAGGAAATGATATGACAATATGCTACTTTACAGCCAGCGGCAACTGCCTTTATGTTGCCAGAAGGATTGGTGGAACACTCCTTTCCATTCCGCAACTGATGCGTCAGGAAAAAATAGAGATTGAGGACAATGCAGTTGGCATAGTCTGTCCAGTGTATGCGGTAGAGCTTCCGTTTATGATCGTGGATTTCATGAAGAAGGCTGACATTAAGACGGATTATTTCTTCTTCATCCTTACCTGTGGCTACGGATATGAGGTATCGCTTGGACATGCCGAAGTGGCGGCACGCGAAAGAGGATGGGACTTAAAATACGGAAACGGAGTCCTGATGGTCGATAATTACCTGCCATTCTTTGATATGGATGAGGAAATAAGGAAGCTTCCGGGGAAAGATGTGGAAGGGCAGCTTGATAAGATCTGTGCTGATATACAGGCAAGAAAAGAACAAAGGGTAATGCTTACGCCTGAGCTTAAAGCACAGATGGAACACTATCATAAAACCCATGCGCCGAAGGTCATAAATAAGAACATGGCGCTTGATTATACTGTAAATGACGACTGCATACATTGCGGTATCTGTGCCAAGGTATGCCCTGCGAACAATATCACAGTAACAGAAGATGAAGTGATATTCGGAAATCGTTGTGAGGTCTGCTATGCCTGCCTGCACAACTGTCCGAAGGAAGCTATCCATCTGCCGGTTGAGAAGGCGGATGCGAGATTCCGTAATGAGCATGTAAAGCTTACGGATATCATTAAGTCGAATGAATAGAGGTGTCAGCATGTCAAAGAAGACACGAGGATGTAGCTTTTGTCTGCCCGAGCAACAGAAAAACTCCTGCACCTGAGATACGGCGCAGGAGCGGGGAATAATTATCATAGGACGTCAAGAACCGTTTCGGCCGGTGCATTTCTGCACCGGCTGAAGTAATAATGGCAGCAGTTATATAACGAGTCATCCTTCGTCCAACGCATTGACTTTTCATGAAAAGCATAACACAATCCGATGGATTTACAACTCTAACCCGCTGGATTTCGCAACTCCAATCCGACGGATTTTGCAACTCCAATCCAATGGATTTTACAACTCTAAACCGACGGATTTTACATTTTCAATCCGACAGATTTCGAGATTTCAATCCGATAAATGTTCGTTGACGAATTGTGATTTGTATTCTTCGTGTACAGCTTTAACAAGGGCGATCATGTTCTCCCTAATGAAAACATAATAGCATAGATGTGGAAATGTCAGGGGCTGCCTCGGAACATGAGGCAGCCCCTGAACTACTATTCTTTTCTATTTTTTTGCTTTGCCGTTATGCGGCCGTCTGTGCGGATCGTCGGTTTGGATCAGATCCGTCTGGCTGCAATGTTGCCCGCTGCAATGGCTTCGGCAATGTTGAACGGTGCGTTGCAGTCGCCTACCGCCACGGCGGGGATGCTGAGTCCGTCAATCAGGCTGGCATTCGGAAGCATATCGCGGGCATCGATGACCGTGTCGCACTTCACAACGATGTCACAGCCGGTTTCTCCGTCGATGACGATCTCTCCGTCGCGGACTTCCTTGACAGAGGCATTCGGCCAGAGACGGGTGCCGTTTGCATAGAGCATCGGAATCGTAAACTGTTTGACCCAGGAGGACTGGCCTTTGTCCAGCTTCTCCTTGCCTTCCGGCGAAACCATCGTGACATGCTTGCCCTGGGCAATCAGATACTGTGCCGCATCGACCGCCTGTGCATTTCCTCCGATAATGGTGACATTGTCGCCGATCTTGGTGGTTGCAATGTCGTCAAGCGAGATCACCGTCGTCGCCCCGTTGGAGGAGAGTTCCAGCTCCGGCCGCTTGCCGCCGACAGCCAGGACAACATAATCCGGTGCTTCCTGCTCGATCATCTCGCGCGTGACCTCAGTGCCGGTCACAACCTTGACTCCCTTGAGTTCCTGCTGGCGAATCAAATACTTGCGCAGATCGTCGAGGTTCTCATGCGGTCCCTTGATGACGTTCGCAAAGGTCAGAAGACCGCCGAGCATGCCGTTTTTCTCATACAGCGTGACATCGTATCCGCGCTGAGCGGCAATTCTCGCAGCTTCCATTCCGGCCGGGCCGCCGCCGATGACCATGACCTTCTTGTCCCCGTCGCCGGGCAGCGGAGTGGCACCTTCGGGCATCTCGTCGTGCCAGGCTCTCTGCGTCGCGGCATTGACGCGGCAGTGCTCATAGGTCTTGCCCTCTTCGTCGTAGTCAAAGTGGCAGTGCATGCAGCGTGTGCACGGCGCGATCTCATCCAGTCTGCCCTCACGCAGCTTGTTGACATATTCGGTGTCGACCGTGAGCGGGCGGTTCATGATGAAGAAATCGCACATGCCGTTTGCAATGGCGTCGTTGAAGAACTTGGGCGCGTGGGCCGGGTTCATGCAGGTGACGGTGCCGACGGGGATGCTCACGGCTTCCTTGATCTCTTTCGCGACATTGAGCATCATGCCGTATGCGTCGTGATTGGCCAGAAGCTTGCCCTCGAAGTGGCGGGAGAAATCAAAGCGGGTTCCGTTGGCCGTGGTGCCGATGATGCCGTTGCCGGTAAAGTAGAGGTCGGAGGCAAACTGACATACATGCATACGGAAAACACCGAGTCTCACATGGAGAGAGTCTGCACCGAACTCTTCCAGGGACTTGCAGATCTTGCAGTTTTCTTCCACGGTCGTGGAGAGATCGGCCTGACCGATATCAATGTCGTTTTCCTCGATCCCGTTGATGAGCACCTGTACCGGGAAGTCCTTGCCGCAGACTTCCTTGATGCCGGTGATGATCTCACCGACGAAGCGGGCTCTGTTTTCAAAGCTCTGGGGACCGTATTCATCGTCACGGTGGTTTCTCTGACGGGAGAAGAACGCCTGGCCGATGTTGTTGCCGGCGGCATTGATCTCCACCGCGTCAAAGCCGAGGTCCTTCATTTTCTTGGCCCCGTTGATGAAGTCCTCCTGAACCAGCTTGACCTCTTCCCGGGTCAGATGCTCGGCAAAGGCAGACTCATACATTGCGGCGGTCGCGGCATCAAAGCCGCTGAAAGATCTGCCCATGCAGCTGAGCTGGTAGCCGATGTAGCCTCCGGCTTTGTGCACACCGTCCACAACTGCTTTGACATGGGAATCCTCAATTGCGGTCGCGCGCGCACTTGGGAAATTGTCGTGGAACTTCAGGAAGTCCTCCACCCATACCATCTCAACGCCGCCCTTGGCAAAGTTGGCATAGTACTCGACAGCCTCTTCCTCGCTGCCCTTCTGGGTGTCAGAGCCCGCGGCGGACTTCACCATACGGTGATTCAGGGACAGGCCGCCGAACTTCCAGGGGCTGAAGATCGCCGAGAGATCGGAGTCGGGATCCCGGAAGTCATAGTCCTGCGGGTTCAGTCCGGCTGAGGTTTTGTAGTAGTTTACCGCTTCGTCTGCAGCTTTTTCACCGTCTGCAAACGCAACTCCCTGACTCAGCAGGGATGTGGCCGCAAGGCTCAGCGCGCCGGCGGCAGTTCCCTTCAGGAAGTCTCTTCTGGAAATGTTCATTGGGGTTTCCTCCTCATTGTTTTTTCCCGGTTCGGGCTGGAGATATTATACCATGGTGAGAGATTTCGGGGCTTTGCACATCTTGCAAAGCTCTTTGCAAGATGATATAATTCCATATCCTGTCTATATACTTGAATTGTTGGTGGGTGAGTCGGATGGATATCGGTCAATTGGAATTACTGGATGTGCTTGTGCAGCAGAGAAGTTTCAAAAAAGCGGCCAGGCAGTGCTTTGTCACCACCTCAACGCTGGCACGGCAGGTAACGGCGATGGAAGCGGAGCTGGGATTTCCCATCTTCACACGTTCTGCCCACGGGATCGTCCTCACGGAACAAGGTGAGATCTTTTATCGGGAAACACGAGAGCTCGTACGGGCATACAAAGCTGCTGCAGAGAGCGGCCGCAGCGCTGACCGGGATCACCGAATGGTCCGGGCTGAGACCGACAGTTCTGGCGGGAACCGGACGAAACCTATGAAGAGGCTGCCGCACACGGAATATGAACAGCTTTTTTCAGACTTCGGCTCACAGAGCGCTGAACCATACGCTCCTCTGTTCCCTTCCGCGTCAGACTTCCGTCTCCCTCAACGAAAACCGGTCAGCCACAAGTATTGCTACGGAAGAGCTCTGATCATCGCGGGTTCCGTAGGCTTCTCCGGAGCTCCGGTGCTGGCTGCCAACGCCTGTGAGCGCAGCGGTGCTGGTCTGACCCACCTTGTTGTTCCGGATGCGATCTATCCGATCGCTGCCTCACGCTGTGACGGAGCCGTCGTGACGCCGCTGCAGTCAACTTCGGACGGATCACTCTCAACGCATGCCCTGGACAGGCTTCTCCCGCTTCTGGAGCGGGCAGACGCCTGTGTTATTGGTCCTGGTCTGGGGCTCTTTGACGATTCCGAAAAGATCGTCGCGGAGATCATGTACGCTGCAAAGTGTCCCCTCGTGCTGGATGCCGATGCGCTTACCATCTGCGGCCGTACACCCGAACTGCTGTCTTCCTGCGGGGCTCCCCTGATTCTTACCCCTCACGAGGGCGAGTTCCGACGGCTGGGCGGGGATCTGTCCGGCGGCAGACTTGCCGGTGCGCTTTCCTTCTGCGCAAAGCATGAAGTGATCCTTATTCTGAAGGGATACGGGACCCTGGTCTGTCGCGGAGACGAGGTCTCCGTCAATCCGACCGGCTCTCCGGCGATGGCAAAAGGGGGCTCGGGAGACGTATTGTGCGGGATTCTGTGTGCACTTCTGGCGCAGGGATTTGACCCTCTCTTCTCATCTCGCTGTGCGGTTTTTCTCCACGGGCTGGCAGGAGATCTCGCCCGGGATGCTCTCGGAGAAAATTGCGTCACTCCTTCCGATCTGATCCGCTTTCTGCCCGGTGCCTTCCGGCAGTTGACAGTATCCTGATACTTTCGCCTTTTCGGCCGTTTGCTTTCGGAAGACCCCAAAAATGATAAACACCGTATTCTCGCATTCTTTTAAATTATAACGCAGGTGAGAAAGAGATGCTGAAAAACACAGAGCTGCTCCCCGAGGCATTTGCCCGGCTCCTTGCATGGTATTCTGCAAGCCGCAGGCTTCTTCCCTGGAGGCAGGACCCCACTCCCTACCACACCTGGATCGCCGAAATCATGCTGCAGCAGACGCGCATTGAAGCCGTGATCCCCTATTATGAGCGGTTTCTCCGCGAGCTCCCGGACATTCCGGCGCTGGCCGCCGTTTCGGAGGACCGCCTGCTGAAGCTGTGGGAAGGTCTCGGCTATTACAGCCGGGCCCGCAATCTGAAAAAAGCCGCCCTGCTCCTTATGGAACGGTACGACGGAGAACTGCCCGCCTCCGCAGTTGAACTGCGAAAGCTCCCCGGTATCGGGGACTATACCGCGGGCTCCATCGCGTCGATCTCCTTCGGTCTGCCCGAGCCGGCAGTGGACGGAAATGTTCTGCGTGTGATAACCCGGGCGCTCGCCTGTGCGGACGACATCGCCATGCCGGCGACCAGGCGGGCCGTGACAGATCTTCTGCGTGCACACTACCCATCGAGTGACAGTGCCGCTCTGCTGACCGAGGGGATCATGGAGCTGGGCGAAACAGTCTGTCTGCCGAACGGCATTCCCCTTTGTGATCGCTGTCCGCTCCGGGGGCTCTGCCTCTCTCACCGGGCCGGAGAAGAGCTCTCCTACCCGGTCAAGGCCGCAAAAAAGCCCCGGCGCATTGAAGAGAAAACGGTGTTACTTCTGCGCTGCGGTCCCCGTTACGCTATCCGCAAGCGTCCCGGCAGCGGCATGCTGGCCGGGCTTTGGGAGTTCCCTAACACGGACGGCTCCCTCACGGAAGAATCTGTCCTGTCCTTTGTATCAGAGTGGGATACTGCTCCGCTGCGGGCCGAACGCTTCGGCAGTGCGAAGCATATCTTTACCCATATGGAGTGGCACATGAGCGGCTTCCTTGTCGACTGTGCCAGTGAATCCCCCTTCTTTCTCTGGAAGACACCGGAGGAGATCGCCCGGGACTATTCCCTTCCCACGGCGTTTCGCGCGTTTCAGAAAAAAATCAGCGGAGTCTGACGACTCCGCTTTTTTATTGGTATAAGATTTTATAGTTTATAGATATGAATGATCCGGATTCAGAGCTTTGAACAACCGGCTCCGCCAATCAGAAGTCAGGTTTCCACAGGTCCTTGTTCCACTTCGCGGAAAGAGCTTTCAGCGCAGCTCCCACCAAGCTGTCCAGCAGTGTCAGGCGCAGGTCCTTTTTCTCTTTTTTTGGTTTCTCCGTCTTTTTCGGCTTCCCGAACAGCAATTTCCAGACGAGTTTCATGCCCTGTCCTCCTGAAAAAAGAAATCTCCGCTCTTTCCCCCGTGCTTTTCCACGAGATGGATTTCTTTCATAACCATGCGTTTATCGATGGCCTTGCACATATCATAGATGGTCAGCAGTGCGACGGAAACACCGGTCAGCGCCTCCATCTCGACACCGGTCTTGCCCTCGGTCTTCACGGTGCATACAGCCCGCACTTCGCAGCTTTCCGGCAGCAGTTCGAACGTCAGTGTGGCATTCGTCAGGTTCAGCAGATGGCACATCGGAATCAGTTCCGAGGTGCGCTTACAGCCGAGAATGCCGGCCACCTGTGCCACGGTCAGGACATCGCCCTTTTTGACGGTCTTCTGCTCGATCGCCTGAAAGACTTCCGGGCTGACCTGGATCGTCCCCTCGGCCACCGCCGTACGGGCGGTAACACTCTTCCCGGAGACATCCACCATCCTGGCATTTCCCTGTGCGTCAAAATGAGTAAACTCCATCGGCTCCTAGTCCTTTCGACAGATCTGGTCTGATTCTACCACAGTTTAGGCGGAATTGCCATAGCACCCGGTCAAAAAACTCCTGTCAGGAAGATCTCCAGTCCGATCGCGATCAGGATCACACCGCCGAGGATCGACGCTTTCCCCGCAAGCCGCATCCCGAAGAATTTCCCGATGCGAAGTCCGGCCAGGCAGATGAGGAAGGTCACGATGCCGATAATCAGCGCTTCCGTCAGCGCCGCCTGCCAGCTGTATTCCGCAATGGTGAACCCTACCGACAGCGCGTCGATGGATGTCGCGATCCCCTGCAGCATCAGTCCGCTCCAGCCCACCGCTGCCGCTTCTGCTCCCGACTCACTTTCTTCGCCCCGGAGGCCTTCCAGAAGCATCTTTCCGCCGATATATCCGAGCAGGAGCAGCGCGATCCAGGGGATCAGACGCTGGAAGCCCTCGAACATCTCTGCAATCGTATGTACGCAAACCCATCCCAGCAGAGGCATCAGGATCTGGAAGAAGGCAAAGGTTCCCGCGATGATGCACATTCTGCCGGTCTTCATATCCGGTTCCCTGAGACCGTTTGCCATCGAAACCGAGAAGGCGTCCATCGCAAGACCGACGCCAAACAGAATACTGTTCAGGATAAAAAGAGAATACGGTTCCAATGCTCGTCACCGTCCTTCCGGCAGGCATGTCTGAAACCTTACCACGCAGCAGCCGGACTGTCAAGAGACAGCAGTCGTTTCTATGTATATGCTGTCAAAAATGCTTCCCTAACAAATCACCTTACAAACAGTTGAATTTACCCACCACTTTTGTTATAATAATTTATTCATAATTACAAGGAATAAGGACATGTCAGAGTCTACCTGGAAAATCCCATACAAAAAACCGGACAGCCTGGCGCTGGAACAGGCCGGTATTCCGAGACTGCTGGCAGAGGTTCTCGCTTCCCGCGGAATTGTCTCTCCTTCCCGGGCACACGCGCTTTACAGCGCGGGACCGGCCAGTCTGCTGGATCCGCTTGGAATACTGGGGATGAAGGAAGCCCGCGACCGGGTTCTCCGGGCGATTGAGCAGAAGGAATGTGTCACGGTCTACGGCGACTATGACGTGGACGGCATCACCTCCACCTGCCTTCTCACGGACTATCTGCGAAGCTGCGGTGTGGATTGCCGTTGGTACATTCCCGACCGCAGTGATGAAGGTTACGGTCTGAACTCCTCTGCCCTGCAAAGGCTCCGGGAAGAGGGCTGCACCCTCGTCATCTCCGTTGACTGCGGCGTAACCGCCACGGAAGAGGCGGTTTTTGCCAAAAGTCTCGGCCTCGATCTCGTGATTACCGACCACCATGAGTGCAAAAACGGTTCCATCCCGGAGGCCTGTGCCGTCGTCGACCCCAAACGTACCGACGACACCTATGCAAATCCGCATCTCGCCGGTGTCGGTGTTGCATTCAAGCTGGTCAGCGCCTGCAGCGGAGATCAGCTTGCCATTCTGGAGCGCTATGCCGACCTTGTCGCCGTGGGAACCGTCGCCGACGTGATGCCGCTGACCGGTGAAAATCGCTACCTGGTGCAGAGAGGGCTTCAGAAGCTGGAGACCGATCCGCGCCCGGGTTTCTACGCCATCATGAACGAACCCGGTACGCTCCCCCGCAAGCCGAATGCCGGATTCATCGGTTTTACCCTGGCGCCGCGCCTGAACGCTGCGGGCCGCCTCGGTCAGACCGAAAAGGCGGAAGAACTGATGCTCACCGAGGATGCCGCAGAGGCCGCCCGACTGACGGCGGAGCTTGGAGAACTGAACCGGCAGCGCCAGAAGATTGAAAACGACATCTGGCGTGATGCTCAGAAGCAGCTTCGTTCCGAGACTCCCGACAGCCCCATCGTTCTCTCCGCCGAGGGCTGGCATCAGGGGGTCATCGGAATTGCCGCCTCCCGCCTGGCGGAGCAGTACGGCCTGCCGACGGTGATGATCAGTCTCTCCGGAGAGAACGGCAAGGGTTCCTGCCGCAGCTGCAAGGGGTTCAATCTCTACGAAGCGCTGTCCGCCTGCAGCGAGTATCTGGAGGGCTTCGGCGGACACGCTCTGGCGGCCGGTCTTACGATCCGGCGGGATCAGATCGATAATTTCCGCCGTGCGCTCTCCCGCTATTATGCCGAACACCGCCCGGAGCCTCAGCCGGACGTATGCTGTGACCTTCTTCTCTGCGACAGTTCCCTGCTCAGCATCGAGAACGTACAGGCCCTGGACCTGCTCGAGCCTTACGGCAGCGCCAATCCCAAGCCGATTCTCTGCATCAGCGATGTGCTGCTGCTTTCCGCCTACGGCGTCGGTGCGCAGAAGCAGCATCTGAAATTCAGCGTTGAGTTCGACGGACTTCGCTTTGACGGGATCTTTTTCTCCCATTCGAAAGACGCCCTGGGGATCCAGCCCGGCGACCGCATCGATCTCGCCTTCACTCCGCAGATCAACGAGTACATGGGCAATGTCTCGGTACAGCTGACCGCCTGTGCCATGCGTCCGCACTGCCCGCAGGGACTGTGCGCCAGGATCCTGGAGAAAGACTGCAGCGTGCTCTGGGCCGCTGCCACCTTCCGGCCGAGCCGCAGCGACTTTATCTCTCTCTGGCGGCGCTACGGCGCCGAGCTGCACGTGGCTTCCTCATTGGAAGGGGTGCTCTCCCTGTGTCCGCCCGAGATGTCTCCGGAACGCTTCTGTCTCTGCCTTGCGGTCTTTTCCGAAGCCGGTCTCCTTTGCAGCGAAACCGGGAGCGTCTACCGCAGCCGCTATACCCAGCTGGAAAAGAAAGCCGATCTCGACGCCACCGAAATCATGAGAATTCTTCGCAGCCTCTGAGTTTATTCGTTTTATGAGGATATTGTCATGGCTGATCAAACCGACATTCTGAAAAACCACACGCCTCTCGATCCCGACCGGATGTATGCCGACCTGGAGGAAAAGCTTAAACAGCAGGTACACCCTGTGGATCTTGACCGGATCCGCTCCGCCTATGAAATGGCAAAAGCGGCCCACGCCGGACAGAAGCGCAAAGACGGCAGCCCATACGTCACCCACTGTGTTGCCGCAGCGGACATTGCGGCAGACATGGGGCTTGACGAAGACAGCATCGTCGCCGCACTTCTGCACGATGTGATCGAGGACACCAGTCTCACGCATGAAGACATCGCCCGTCAGTTCGGCAGCTCGGTAGCCGACATTGTGGAAGGCGTCTCCAAGCTGACCCGTGTACAGTACACCAGCACGGAAGACGAGCAGATGGAGAACCTGCGCAAGATGCTCCTGGCTATGGCCAAGGACATCCGCGTGATCCTCATCAAGATCGCCGACCGTATGCACAACATGCGTACGATGGATTACCAGTCACCCGAAAAGCAGCGCAGCAAGTCTCTGGAGACCATGGAGATCTACGCTCCCATCGCGCACCGGCTGGGCATGCAGCGTGCCAAGTGGGAACTGGAAGATCTCTCCCTGCAGTACCTCGACCCCCAGGGATATAAAGAAATCACCCAGACGCTGGATCGGCGCATGCCCGAACTGGAAGCATTCATGGACAGCATGAAGGAAAAGATCCGCATCCGCCTCGAGCAGGAAGGGATCAACGCTTCCATCTTCTGCCGCATCAAGCACGTTTACAGCATCTACCGGAAGATGTATACCCAGAAGCTGGCGCTCAACGGCATCTTCGACCTCTGCGCCTTCCGTGTGATCGTAGACACCATCCCCGACTGCTATAATGTCCTGGGTATTATCCACGACATGTTCAAACCCGTTCCGGGCCGTTTCAAGGATTACATCTCCACCCCCAAGCCGAACATGTACCAGAGCGTCCACACCACCGTCATCGGCTCCGAAGGCATCCCCTTTGAGGTGCAGATCCGCACCTGGGAGATGCACTACACCGCAGAATACGGCATTGCGGCCCACTGGAAGTACAAGATGGGCGACGGCAGCAGCGCACTGCGAAACGGAGACGAGGACAAGTTCGCCTGGGTCCGGCGTCTGCTGGAGAGCCAGCAGGAGTCCGACGCCACCGACTTTGTACACGACCTGAAGATCGACATGTTCGCCGACGAGGTTTTCGTCTTCTCCCCCAAGGGGGATGTCATCAACCTCCCGGCCGGCGCCACCCCGGTCGACTTTGCCTACAGCATCCACTCGGATATCGGCAACCACATGGTCGGAGCGAAGGTCAACGGCCGGATCGTCCCCTATGACACGGTGCTGCAGAACGGTGACATCGTTGAGATCCGGACTTCCAAGTCTGCCCCCGGTCCCAGCCGAGACTGGCTGAACTTCGTCAAGAGCGGTTCTGCCCGTACCAAGATCAAGCAGTGGTACAAGAAGGAACGCCGGGAGGAAAATATCCTTCGCGGCCGTGCCATGCTCGAGGATGAACTCCGGCACATGGGTGTCAATCTGGACGAAGCCATGAATCCGGACCTGCTCCACCCCGTGATGAAGAAGCTCTCCTTCAACGAGGAAGACGATCTCTTCGCCGCCATCGGATACGGCGGCATCACGGCGATCCGTGTGGCGAACCGTCTGCGCGATGATGTCAAGAGCGCCAGGCCCGAGCACCGCAACGTCATTGAGAAGGTCAACGATGCCGCTGAGCGCCGGGAGCAGCAGGCCAAGCACAGCGCCAAGGCAGTGCACGGGATCCTTGTGGAAGGGCTGGACAACTGCCTGATCAAGTTCTCCCGCTGCTGCACCCCTGTCCCCGGTGACGACATCATCGGCTTCATCACCCGCGGTCAGGGTGTCTCGATCCATCGGAAAGACTGCCAGAACTACACAAACCGCGACACTTCTCCCGAGAACGAAGGGCGCTGGATCAAAGTGGAGTGGGCGGACAACATCTCCGACATCTACGTGACCACGATCACCATTGCCTCGAAAGACCGCAACGGCCTTGTCATGGACATCGCCACAGTCCTCAATTCCATGAACGCGAAGGTACGCAACCTTTCCTCCCGCAGTGTCGGGTACGGTCAGGCGGTGACCGTGATCACCCTCGAGGTGAAAAACGCCGGTGAACTTCGTTATATCATGAACCGGCTTTCCGGTGTCGCGGGCGTATCCAGTGTCATGCGAAACGGGAAATAAGCACTATACCTTCCGGCTCAGTGTTCCGTATCCCGGTGAAATCAATAGAGAAGAGGCTATTTTATGTTAGTGAAGACCATTCCGGTCGGGCAGCTGGAAACAAACTGCTACGTCGTGACGAATGAGGAAACGCTCGGCTGTGTCGTCATTGACCCCGGTGATGAAAGCAACAGTATTCTGGATTATCTGGAAGACAATCATCTGCAGTGTGAGGCCATCTTTCTGACACACGGCCACTATGACCATGTCGGAGCCGTGGATGCCATCATCGAGGAAACCGGCGCACCGGTTTATCTCTGCTCACGTGACGACGCGCGTTCTACCGGTGACTTGCATTATTCCTATATGCTGCCGGAGGGCGGGCGCTATTACGACGACGGTGATATCCTCCGCTTTGCCGGTCTGAGTTTTGAGATTCTCTCCACCCCCGGTCACACGCCCGGCGGCGTCAGCATTGTCTGTGAAGACGCTTTGTTCACCGGCGACACGCTTTTCCGGGGCAGCTGCGGCAGAACCGACCTCCCGGGCGGAGATATGGACGAGGAGCTTCGCAGTCTGAAGAAGCTCTGCGATCTTCCGGGAGACTATGAAGTCTATCCCGGTCACATGGACAGCAGCACGCTCGAGCGTGAACGCAATTTCAATTATTATTGCAGAGAAGCAAAAAGGAGATTTTAAATCATGGGTGATCCCTGCTTAGTTATTCTTGCTGCCGGCATGGGCAGCCGCTTCGGCGGTCTCAAGCAGATTACCGCGGTCGACGACCACGGACATGCCATCATCGATTTTTCCCTGTATGATGCCTGGCAGGCGGGCTTCCGCAAAGTGGTGTTCATCATCAAGCATGCGATCGAAGCAGACTTTCGCGCCGCTGTGGCGGATCGCATGGCGAAGCATTTTGACGTCCGCCTGGTGTTCCAGGAGCTGGACAAGCTGCCGGAGGGCTTTTCCGTACCGGAAGGCCGGGTCAAGCCCTGGGGAACCGCCCATGCCACGCTCTGCGCCGCCGATGAGATCGACGGACCTTTTGCCGTCATCAACGCGGATGATTTTTACGGTCCCGGTGCTTACCGGGCACTCTACGAATTCATGACCGGTAAGCGCGCAGAGCACGAGCACGCCATGGTTGCCTACCGGCTGCGCAACACGGTCACCGAAAACGGCACCGTAGCCCGCGGGATCTGCAGTGTCGAAAACGGCTATCTGACCGACGTGGTGGAGCGCACGAAGATCGAAAAGCGCGGCGAGGACGCAGCTTTCACCGAGGATGGCACCCACTGGGAGCCGCTTTCCGGGAATTCCAGCGTCAGCATGAACTGCTGGGCTTTCGGTCCGGAGATGATGGATGAGCTCCGCGCCGATTTCCCCGCCTGGCTGAAGGCGAACGTCCCTGTTAATCCCGAGAAGTGCGAATACTTTCTCCCCTTTGTTGCCAATTCCCTGATTCAGGAAGGCCGCGGAAAGATCCGCGTCCTGGACTGCGAGGAAACCTGGCACGGAATCACCTATCGTGAGGACCTGCAGAGCGTCATCGACGCCATCGCCGAAATGCGCAGAGCCGGGATCTATCCCGAGACTCTTCTTGACTGAGCAATCCGGAAAACCTCAACTATAGAAAGGAAATCATTGCCATGACCGTACTTGTTACCGGCGGTGCCGGATATATCGGCAGCCACACCTGCGTAGAGCTTCTGGAACAGGGCTTTGACGTGGTCATCATCGACAACCTCGTGAACTCCTCTGCCAAAGCGGTGGAGCGCATTGAGGAAATCACCGGCAAATCCGTTGCCTTTTACCAGGAAGATGTCCGCAACCGGGCCGCGCTGGACCGCATTTTTGAAAAGTATGACATCAACTGCGCCATTCATTTTGCCGGGCTGAAAGCGGTGGGCGAATCCGTCGCCATGCCCCTGGAATACTACGACAACAATCTTTTCTCCACCGTGCGTCTCTGTGAAGCCATGCGTGACCACGGAGTAAAGAACATCGTCTTCTCCTCGTCCGCTACCGTCTATTCCGGTGACAACGAGATGCCCCTGAGGGAAAGCTCCCGCACCGGTATGTGCACGAATCCCTACGGCTGGACCAAGTACATGTCCGAGCAGATCCTGCGCGACACGGCCAAGGCGGTGGACGATTTCTCCGTCTCCCTCCTGCGCTACTTTAACCCCATCGGCGCGCACGCCAGCGGCCTGATCGGCGAGGATCCGCGCGGCATCCCGAACAACCTCATGCCCTTTATCGCCCAGGTCGCCGTGGGCCGCCGCGACCATCTGAGTGTCTTCGGCAGCGACTACGACACCCCGGACGGCACCGGCGTGCGCGACTACATCCACGTGGTCGACCTCGCGCGCGGACACGTCGCCGCCATCGACTTCATGCAGGCGAACAAGGGCGAATTCGTGTTCAACCTCGGCACAGGCGTCGGCTACAGCGTGCTCGACATGGTGAAGGCGTTCGAGAAGGCGAACGGCCTCAAGATCCCCTATGAACTCGTCGACCGCCGTCCAGGCGACC